>JAUQPW010000149.1 GCA_030550175.1 bacterium | reverse complement strand
TGGAGCAAAGTTTAAAAAGGGCTGCACTTTGGGATGAAGTTAAGGATCGGCTTCGTGCTTCGGCTCTGGAGCTTTCTGGAGGCCAACAACAACGCCTGTGTATCGCACGAGCCATTGCCGCAGAGCCGGAGATTCTGCTCATGGATGAGCCCGCTTCGGCCCTGGATCCCATAGCAACAGCAAAGATTGAAGATCTCATTCATACCCTAAAAAGGGAGTTTACCGTCATCATCGTGACGCATAATTTACAACAAGCCGCACGTGTTTCAGATTATACGGCTTTTATGTATCTGGGGAGACTTATTGAATTTGGCCCGACAGTAGTTATATATCAGAACCCCATAAAATCCCAGACTGAAGATTACATAACCGGTCGATTCGGATAGGATTTGTCCGTAGCCCATTGTCCGCTGTCCCTTTGCCCTCTTAACTAAGATTAGAATAGAGCCGGTCAGGACAGGCTTTGAACTTACCGAGGGACAAGTTCTTTACTGCTGATGATGGACGACGGACAAGGGATAAAAATGAGTGAGCACTTTTTTAGAGAACTTACAGAATTAAAGACAAAGCTGGTCGATCTGGGTCAGAGAGCCATAACCCAATTGAGAAATGCCATTTCCTCTCTGCTAACGAATGACTCTGCTCTGGCTCAGAAAGTTATCGAGCAAGAGATCGAGATAGATCAGCAGGAAGTCAAGATCGAAGAGGAATGTCTGAAGGTCATTGCCCTCTACCAACCGGTATCCAGGGATCTACGCCTGATAGCAGCTATCTTAAAAGCTAACAATGACCTGGAAAGAATTGCCGATCATGCGGTTAATATAGCCCAGATTACGCTGGCTCTACAGGACCATCCCATCAAAAATTTTCCTCCCCACCTGGGAGAAATGATTCAAAAAGTAATTGAGATCTGTCAGCGTGGACTTCAAGCATTTATAGATGGAAACCTGGAAGAGGCTAAAAACATTTGTAAGGAAGATCAAATTGTAGATGAATTGGAAAATTATATTTATGCCGAAACGAAAAAAGCTCGTCAGGAGGGAACCCTGGGATTTACCCATGCCCTTCAATTGCACCGATTTGCCAGAGAGCTGGAACGGGTTTCCGATCTCATAACCAACATTGCCGAAGATACCATTTATCTAATAACCGGTAAGATTATTCGGCATAGCCAGGATGTAAAGGGTTATCCCATTCCTAGAACTCCTACAAGCGACATCGTAATCGAAGCCTCTGAGGAATCATTCCCGGCAAGCGATGCTCCGTCTTGGATACCTCTAACAACCCTGGGTCCTCCTCCACCAGGCTTAGGATAAATTTCATGATGAATCAGTCTGTATGTTGAAAGATTGTTCTGCTCGCTAGGTAGGATCCGATGACCAAAGTGCCCATAGCTCTTTAGGCAAGAGACTCTGGATATCTTTCAGTTCTCCCTCAGAGATCCGCTTGGTGAGTACCTTAAAAACTGCGCGGGCTACCTGCTCGGGATTAACATTGGGGTCGTGCTTAAAGTATTCATGAATGTGATCCAGAAACTCCTCTTTGTGCCGTTCCTTGAAAGGTTTTCCTTTAAGATTCCAACCCTCATAGTAAAAACCACGAATCAACATGGGTAACTGAGCCCCCAGTTGAACGGCTTCCTCCACGGTTAGGCGGTCACGTAACGTGTGCAAAGTAGCACGCAATGCCAGGTAAGCTTTGTGTTGATCCTCCCATCTTAACTCTTTCATAATATCCATAAGCCAGGCGTGTGTCTTCTGGACTGTAGTATCAAAGGCCTCTAATCCTGTTTCAGACATATTCTTCTCCTCCTTTCGATATAATCTCATTTTCTAAACAAATTCTCGCAATCAATATGCCAAACCTCTTCAGGAATTGGCCTGAAATGCATCATCTGAAAATCGATAGGTTACGGTCCTGGCAGTCTTTTTCAGACCTCCCCTCACCCTCAGGGCACATCCCCAATACCATCCTTACCTCTTCGAAATCTGACTTTGGAATGGAAAGTTTGTTTTTTGTGGTAGGATTTGCAAAATAAGCATAAAAACTCCTTGTGAGAGGCTATGTCTTAATTTCTGAAACCGTTTGAGTTTCCCATAAAAAAGGAGTTTTTATTAAAAAGTTAAAATTTTTGTCTTAATCTCTGACATATCTTTTTATTTTGTAAACAGGAGATTTTGTTAATATTGTAAAATTTTATGACAAGAAAAGAGCTTTTCTTTCTTTACAAAAAATCAACCTCTACCGAATATTGTGAATATTTTATCCTAAATTAAAATATTATACAATATCTTTTTCTTGATATTAAACCTTTGTAGACTTCCGGATAGAGAACAGATCTTTCTCTCTTCTAAGAATAGAGTAACTATGGGCGACTTATATCAACAGATAGTCTATGACAGAGTAGTCTATTATACCGATTCATCAAAGTAGCCGTGCCAAAAGGAAATTGGTTCATCCCTTTATTTCTTATTTCGAGGTTTTGGCATAACCATTGCCATATTGAAAGATAGAATTTTATTGCCTGTACATTGAAATACTGGATAAACTGTAAGGATAATTCCTTATGGCTACTTTCCTCCTCTGCAACTGAAAGAGAAAGGATGGAGGTAAGGTTGTTCGCTTCCAAACCGGATCTGCGGATTTAATGGAAACTTAAAGGAAAGGAGGTGATTAGATGGCTATGACCGGATTAGGAGTTTTTGACAGTACAATCCAGAAGACTCATATCTGGCTCAATGATATCATGGAGGAGTTGGGCTGGAAGGACCGACAGAGGGCTTATCAGGCGTTACGTGTTACTTTACATGCACTCCGTGACCGTCTGACCGTGGAGGAAGCCGTCCAACTGGGAGCTCAATTACCTATGTTGGTTCGTGGCTTCTATTATGAGGGTTGGAATCTTAAAGGAAGACCTTTCAAGGAACGACATAAAGAGGAGTTCCTGGCGCATATTCATAGTTATTTCAAAGATGACCCTGATGTGGATCCTGAACGGGTCGTTCGTGCGATCTTCAAGGTACTCACCAAGCGAATCCCCGAAGGGGAAATTAAGGATATCAAACATCTCTTACCTGTGGAGTTACGAGAACTCTGGCCCACAGAACCTACTTAAGATATAAACAGCCCAGAGTCTGTCCCGGATTATAAGATAAGTTCTATATTCTAGAGTTCGATATCTCGATCGGAGTCAGTCCTTATTTTCAGGGATTAGGAGTTGGCATAGTTATTGCCATATTTAGTTAAGCAAACAGATCAGCAAAATCAGTTTTTTTCGGAATCCCGGGTCGAAGAGGATACTATAAGCCTGATTAAGGTGACTCCTGAGTATCTCCAGGCCTGGCTCTAAAATCAAATCCTAAGGATTAATTAATTCGAAGAGCGTAATACCTGTTAAGTTTCAAGTACCCCAAACAGGAATGATATCTCTTTCGGCTTAATTAATCCAAAAGAAGGAGGTTAGTATTATGGCCCTTGAAAAATGGAGTCCTTTTACTTCTCTAGAGCGATGGGAAGAGAGATGGGATCCCTTTAGATGGATTTCCCAGGTACAACGAGAAATAAACCGATTATTTGAGGAGGCTTTCCCAGAGCGTGAGTTAGAACCTATCTCTCTGAAAAGATGGTATCCGAAGTTGGACATGGTTGAAACGAAAGACGAGATAATCGTTCGGGCAGATCTTCCCGGTGTGAAACAATCCGATATAGACGTATCGGTCAGTAATGGCAATTTGGTGATTCGAGGGGAGCGAAAAGAAGAGAAAGAGATCAAAGAAGAGAATTACTATCGGCGAGAGCGGGAGTATGGTGCTTTCAGGAGGACTATCCCGCTTCCCAGTGGAGTTAACGCCGAACAAATTAAAGCCACCTATCAGAATGGGGTTTTGGAAGTTAAGTTTCCAAAGCCAGAGGAAGCGAAGGCAAAACAGGTCAAGATCGAAGTAAAGTAGAAAAAAGCAAGGAGTAAGACCAAATTTCACCCATTCGATTACAAAGTAGTACAAGAAGGAAACCCCCTCCCCAAGGAGGGGGGTCCTGGCAAAAGGGGGTTTATATGATTGTAGAGTTAAGTATTATCCCCGTAGGAAACCTGGAAGGGGCCAGTATAAGCGGTCCTTTAGCCGAAGTCTTAAAGATCATAGATGAAAGTGGGTTAAAGTATCAAGTTACAGCCAGCGGAACGATTATTGAAGGTACCTGGCAGAAAGTATTTCCTGTCATCCAGAAATGTCATGAAGCGGTGAAGCATCGGGCGGGGCGGGCTATCACTCATATATCTATCGATGATCGGGAAGGGAAAAGGGAAACCATGGAAGAGATGGTAGAATCGGTCGAGGAGAAGGTTGGCAAAGAACTGAGAACCTGCATTCACCATGGATGAAGAGGTTTATGATTCTTATAGAAAAGTCAATCTTTACCAGAAAGGCCTTTGGGTTTAGAGCATCTGTTGCGCCTGTTATATCTCTGTATAGAACAGACGCAACAGGTGTATCTTTGCTACAGCCCCAAACTTAGTGGGTACGGAGATATAGGATAACCACCAGATCGCCATAGGAATGAGGTTTGACCTCACCTGCTAAGCATTTATGACCTTCCAGGTCGTCACAAAACATGAAAATCCCTTTGGTACATAGATAAAACAGTGGAGGTAAAGGTATGCCTTTTCAAAACCGAGAACAAGCCGCCCGTTTACTGGCCAAAAAATTGATCAACTACAAGGGTCAAAATCCTTTGGTGTTGGCAATTCCACGAGGTGCTGTTCCCATGGCTAAGATTATTGCTGATACCTTAGATGGCGAGTTAGACGTGGTGTTGGTACGTAAGCTGAGGGCACCTGGTTACCCTGAATTAGCCATCGGCTCTGTAGATGAAGCCGGTCATATCTATTTGGCAGAGCATATTGGCGACTTTGGGATCCAGGATGAGCATGATAAGTATATTGAAGAGGAAAAGAGAATACAAATGGAGACCCTGCGCAGACGTCGTAATCTGTACACCCCGGTACGTCCTCCCATCAGCCCTACCAATCGCATTGTGATCGTTGTGGATGATGGGATCGCCACCGGGTCTACCATGATTGCAGCATTACGTGCAGTACGGGCTAACAACCCGGCAAAGCTTATTGTTGCCACGGCCGTAGCACCCCTTGAAGCCTTACAGCGAATAGAGAAAGAGGCAGATGAGGTGGTATGCCTCGAGGTACCGCCCGTTTTTTTCGCCATAGGAGATTTTTTCGAGGATTTCTCACAGGTCTCCGATGAAGAAGTGGTAGCAATCTTACAGCAAAGTAATTCTAAGCATACATTGGAAGAATAGAATTTGTGGAGGTATCGTGGCGTCTTCTTAACCTGATTTGCTGAACTTATCAGATCCCTGGCGTTAATTTAATTTAATAAAGTCTTCTTATATAAAACTTCTTGCCTTTATATTCCGTCTCTATGAGTTGACCCCGATCGACTAACTTTTGAATAGTGGACCAGCTAGCTTTAGCTTTTAGCAGGAACTCCTTCACGGCATCTTCCCTCATGGGATGTACTGAAGTAATGCTTAACAAGTCTTCTTCAATATTTCCCGTAAAAGTAAAAGCAGTACCTTCATAGCCCAGCAGGCACTCTACATGATGAATTCTCTCGCTAAAGATCTGATAGGCTCGATTGATAGCCTCCTCATCAGGAGGTTGGACCCATTTTTCTGCAGGGGGCCTTGTAGGAATAGATAGATAAGCTTTAAGAGGTCTCAGCCGGGTCAGAAAAGCAGCAACCTCCTGAATAAGATCCTCACTATCATTGACCCCTTTGACTAGCATCGTCTCTGTGACCAGCTCTCCTTCATAAACCCGGGCGAACTCAAGCATCCCACTTAAAATGGAGGCGAACTGCAAACTTTGATCCGGTTGATTAATCCTCCGCCAGACCTCTTCCCGGGTAGAATCGACCTTCAGAGAAACCCAATCTGCTTTCATGAGGTCCTCCCTGACATCCGTGCGCCAGATAAGGGAAGCATTGGTGATGACTGCAATTCTAATCCCCAAAGGTTTTAATAATTCGATTTCGCGACCGAGATTAATATCCAGAGTAGGTTCACCATCGGGCACGAAGGTAAGATAGTCAATGGATTCTCCAATGTCCTTTACTTTTTTTATTTTTTCTTCCACCGCCTTCAAAATCTCCTCCGGTTTATAAAATGTCCGACGCTCAACCTGGGTCTCGACCGTACGTCCGAGCTGACAATACACGCAAGAGTAAGTACAGACTTTGGAAGGAGTTGAAATGTTGTTAATTCCCAGACTTCGTCCTAAACGTCTGGATGGAATCGGCCCAAAAGTAATCATAGGCTTGACCTCCTGAGACTCTATTTTACCCTGATTGTTCCCAGGTACTGTTTTTCTTGTAGCTAGCTCCGACTCATCTCATAAAGCACTCAGATCTTTTTCGTCCCTTCAACCACATAATGGTAGGTATAAATTCCATGTTCGCGCAGATGTTCAAAGCCAGCAGTGTGCAAAGCTTCCCAAAGCGTTTCAAGAGAAACTCTTACCTCTAGGGGCGGTCCCATGGGAGTCTCAATCGGCTTCCAGTCGACCAGAAATAGAGAACCACCTGGTTTAAGAATTCGCCAGATTTCCCGCAAAAATGCATCAGGTACTTCCAGCTCGTGGAAGAGGTTGATTGAATAGGCAACATCTACACAGGCTTCAGGTAAAGGGATTTCCCGCTCACTAGAACGGACTGCTATGATATTTTTTAATCCTCTAGCCTGAGCTCTCCGCTCAAGTTCTTGTAGCATTTCAGGCAAAAGATCAACGGCATAGATCCTTCCTTCAGGACCAATGCGTTCGGCTACCGGGAGCGTGAAATATCCTGACCCACACCCAATATCCGCATAACTCATGCCCATTCGGGGCTGCACGACTTCTAAGAAGACTTCCACCCCTTGCCAACGAGCACGTTCAGAGTTATCAAGCTTTTCGATATTCTTAGGATCGAACTTGTGGGGCATTATAGAAACCTCCTGACTTAATTTGTGGATTTATCAAGTGTTCCTGGCGTTATAACGAAAAAAACCTTTTTGTGTAAAACTTTTTGTCTTTCTGTTCTATCTCTATGAGTTGACTTCGATCGATTAACTTTTTAGCTGAAATTAGGGGCAGGCTTCCGTTAAACTAACGTCGTTTCCAACCAGCCCAAACCGGAAAACCATTCTCATCCCGAAGCTTTAACACTTCCTCACCCTTTTTGACCTCGGCTGCGATAACAGCCGGTTTCCCTTCAAAGGTGATCCTTGAACCCTTAATCTCGACTTTGTCCCCTGGCTCAATCTTGGTATCCTGGTTCTCCAGGTACCAAGACGGTCCTAAATGAACCGCAATGGTCTCCTTATCCGTTTTCACCATCAGATGAATGCCTTCAAACATCCCTTTCATGGGAGTAAATCTCTCCACGCTGACTACCTCTCCACTGAGGGTCTCAACGGTTTTAGGGTCATACATCTTCCCATACGGGGTTCCCATCCCCCAGCCACCACCCCCTCTCCATTTTATGCCCCGTTGGGTGGCAAAAGTCTCTGGGGTAAGAAAAAGGCTCATCAGGGAAATCACCATTACCATAGTTCTGATCTTTTTCATGTTGTCCTCCTTTTTGGTTGTTTTTAACCCCCCCCCTCTTTCAGCTAACTTTATGGAAAGACTCCCAGGTCTATCCGGTCAAACCACCCTATGACCAGACATTGAGGGAATAATGCAACCGATAGACCAGGATTCATCAAAACATCGGAATCTTGTTGTAAGATAGGACTATACAGATAATGACCCCTAGCCGATCCAAGGTAAGGGAACCCTTAGGGAAGGGAACGGGATCATGCCGGCTATCTTAAAATCTTACTTAAAATCTTAGAGGATCAACAAAAGCTTGATACTTATGAGTCTATCGGATAATGTCAGAGATAAAGACAAAGACCTGAAGATATTAAAAAAGTTTCAATGTTTATGAAGGATATCAAGCAGCGTCAGAAATTAGGACAAAAG
>JAUQPW010000148.1 GCA_030550175.1 bacterium | reverse complement strand
ACAATGTAAAGCCCTAAAATGGAAAATTTCCAAGGATATCTCGTTTTCGTTTTCTGGGACAAACTCTGAAGTAAAATAATACGTTTGTTAATCACCGGTTTAATGCTAGCACTTGTATACCGAGTTAACAAATGCCTTGAGGAGTTTATTACGGCAATAAAAACACAGCGTCATATAAATAGGTTTCCCTCAAATTTCTGCTCAAACCGACCATATCTCAAACAACTTTAAGGTTGCTCTTCCAAAATCCCTCGCTGCCTTTTTGCACTATTGTTCTTAGCTCGTCACACTAACACTAGATTTAATAGGGAAATCTGAATTATTCCAGTTTTAGGAGAGTATTGTTCAACAAATGAAAAAATCAGCTCAAGTGGGCAGGTCATTTTTTATATTGACTTTGACATTTCGCGGAATATATTTTATACATTATTTTCTCTTTGCTTAAAGGAGATCAATTTTAACCTTTAAGGGCTGTTTTATATAGGTGAGAGGCTATCGTGGGTGGAAGAGGAGGTTCTATGAGCAGGTTTAAAAAGCTTATCCTATGGGGATTATCTATTCTTCTCCCCTGTATAGGTCTGGGAGTCTGGGCGGAGGAAAAATCTCAGGAGGGAGTATCTGAAAGACTTCTTGTTCAAATTGATCCCTCTTCATGGATACCCGGGTCTTTTAAGATAAGTTCAGACGGTCGACGAATTGCCTATATCGTTAGAGTAGGGGAGCAACAGGCCGTGGTTATAGATGGAAAAGAAGAAAAACCTTACGATGCCATCGGCGAAGATAATCCTGTATTTAGTCCGGATAGCAGGCAGGTAGCCTATGGAGCCAGAAAAGGTCTTAAAGGAGTTGTGGTTATAAGTGGAAGCGAGCAGAAACCCTATGATGATATTGGATCCGGTAAGATTCTTTTTAGTCCAAACAGTCAACGGATAGCTTACGGAGCCAGAATCGGTGATCGATGGACTTTAGTCGTCGATGGAAAAGAGGAAAAGCTCTATGATAGCATTGGAAGTAATTTTATCTTCAGCCCGGATAGCCGGCGGTTCGCTTATAATGCCCGTATAAAGGATAAGCGGGTTGTCGTCGTGGATGGAAAAGAAGAAAAACCTTACAATAGTATTGGAAGTAATTTTGTTTTCAGTCCGGATAGCCAACATCTTGCCTATGCGGCTGAGGAAGGCGAAAAATGGTTCGTGGTTGTGGATGGAAAGGAAGGAAAACCTTACCAGGCCATTGCTTCAGGTTCTCTTACCTTCAGTCCGGACAGCCGGCATCTGGCTTATGTAGCTCAAGTAAACGATAAGTGGGTTATGGTCGTGGATGGAAAAGAAGGAACACTTTATGATGGAATCCAGGTGGATACTTCCATCTTTAGTCCGGATAGCCGACATATTGCCTATAAAGTCATGGATGATCGGAGACGTTTTGTGGTTATAGATGGAAGAGAGCAAAAACCCTATGATGACCTTTTAGAGGGCACTCCGGTTTTTAGTCCGGATGGTAAGCGGATCGCTTACGGGGCTAGACAGGGCGATAAATGGTTTGTAGTAGTAGATGGGGAAGAAGGAAAAGCTTATGACAGAATCGGATATCCTCTTCTTTTCAGTCCAGATGGTCGGCGCATGGCTTATCGTGCCGGTGTGGGAAATAAACAATTTGTCGTTGTAGATGGAAAAGAGGGGAAAGCTTACGAAAGTATCTCAAAAGGTACACCTGTTTTCAGTCCTGACAGCCGGCAGGTGGTTTATGTAGCTAAGGAAGGAAATAAATTGTTTCTCGTTGTGGACGAACAAGAAAAAAAATTTTATGATTTTATCTTTACCTTCCCAAAGGGGGGAATTATCTTTGATTCCCCGGACGATCTTCATTATCTCGTCATCCAGGATAATGGTATCTATCTGGTAGAGGAAAAGATAAAGTAATCTTCTTTCCGGTCCTCTGGAGAACTCACGGATAAAGATGGTCTACTTTGCTTTTATTTTAAAACTTGAGAGGTTTATTTTGATTCCAAGTTCTGCTTGATTCTATTCCATAGACCGCTCCCCACCATCTGATCGGCTTGAGCTACGATTTTTTTAACCCATTCCAGGATATCTCCTTCTCCGGGCCAGTTTTCTTTTATAATATTTGGATCCAGGGTATTTAACATCAGGTTTAAGGCATAGGCACTGACGGCAATATCATCCAGATATCCCAGGGGGCCTAACAGGAACTCAGGAATAACATCCACAGGAGAAACATAATAGGCCAGAGCAAGGCCAAGTTTCGCTTTATGGCCTGAGGGAACTCTCGAATCGAACATGAGCTTACAAAGCAAATAGAATAAATCCGGTGCCAACAGGACGTATTCTACCCATCTACTGTTTTTTCCCTCATGGGCCGCCCAATCCTGGACTTTCTTTCGAAGGTTTTTATAGAAATCCTCTGTTTCCATATCCATCTCGTTTTAATAAGTTTTGAATATTTCTTATTTTTGCATTCTTTGTCCCCTTCTTCTTAACTTAGCGGGTAAAGTTTATGGAGAAGGTACAGAGTTCGCAAGCAAGGTTAAAAAAATAGTAAACAGAACTAGGGTTAATGTATGGCAGGTGGAAGATCTACGTCAAGGAAAAGATTTTCTATTTAGGGCCGATAGCTCTCCATGTAGAATTAACTGAGCCTGGGCTGGGAGAAGCACTTCGAGTTAAGGTAGTTCCATTCATAAGCCATATGGAAAGTCGACCATTTGTATCTTCCCATAGAATGTCGGTTTGACCGTCTTGATTGAAGTCTCCCGTTCCGATAACCTTCCAGTTTGAATCCAATAGGCTGGGATTAGGGTAGACGCCTTTTTGTAGGGTTGTACCCTTCATGAGCCATATGTAAATACGTCCATTCAGATGTTGCCAGAGGATATCCGGAGAGTTATCCTGATTAAAGTCTCCGATTCCGGCAATTTTCCAGTTTGGATCCATCCTGTTAGGTTCCAGGTAGGTCCCTCCGTTTTGAAGGATTCCCTTCATGAACCAGGCATAGAGCCATCCATCTTTATGTCGCCATAAAATATCCGTCTGTCCGTCCCCGTTGAAATCCCCGGTAGCAATAATCTGCCAGTTTGAATCGGTTGGACTGGTATTGAGGTATCTACTGCTACTTCCGAGGATACCCTTCATAAACCACAGGTAGAGTAAGCCTTTCTTATTTTGTCCGATCAAATCCACCTGTCCATCCTGGTTAAAATCCCCTGTGGCGACGATTTTCCAGCTCGAATCAAAGGGAGTAAGATTAAGATAACTCCCTCCATTTTGGGTGGTTCCTTTCATAAACCATACATAAACACGTCCATCCGGGAGTTGCCACAAGATGTCCGTTTGGTTATCTTGATTAAAGTCGAAAAGTTGTTTTGATGCGACCGGTTTATAAGGTGTCAGCCAATTTTCTACAGACCATCCTGTGAGGCCATCGGCCCATCGAATCTTCCACCATACATAGAAGGTCCCCAGGTAAGAAGCTCCTTCCGGACCCCCTGTGATGGTTCCACGGGCACCTTTAGGCACCTGACCTATCCGGGTCCCGGCTGGGGCAGATCGCACATTTAAACCGGTGGTTGTCTGGATCTGACTTCCCACCCTGACATCCGGTCTCCAGAGAAACTCCACTGTAATCCAATCATTATCTTTCATTTTTAGATCATCCCAGAAAGTTCCATCGGCCAGATCGATTCCGGCCGGATTTCGTACCACCTGAAAATCCTTATTATCTCCGAAGTCTCCACTCCATCTCCCATTATAACCTTGCAAGTATGCTGCCTGGGCCTGGGGTACTCCCGTGCCTAAACCCAGTTTACCCCCATGGTGCATGTGTCTGTATATTTCTCGAATATTTTCCGGATTCCAATAATCATCGAAAATATTCCAGGGTCCCACATCCCAAACCGGTGCCACTACGGATCTACCTTTATAAGTTAATCTAACCTGGAAGTCATAGGTACGGTCGTTGGCGTTCAGTGCTCGGTAAGAGGGTAAGGCGACAAAATGATCCCGCTGTTTGATAACATGTCCATTTGCGGTAGTACCCCCTACAAGACCTTCCCGGGTGGCAAAGATCTGGTATCCCAGTTCCTTACGTTCCAATCCGCGTACCTTTGGGATTGCCTTGACTACAACTTCTTGATGCCGATACCGCACAGGCGCCTTGGGGTCATCTCCTTTGAAAAGTACAGCAGTTTGGATTCCCCGCGTTACTCTGGTTAATCTGCACGTCACTTTCAAAGACATGGCGGCCCCTGGAAGGACACGAGCCTGATCGATTACACAGGGATTATATCCAGAAGCCTTTATGACAATGGTATATAACTTGAAAGGAAAAGGGGTAGGAACAGAGTTAATGAGAAACTCCCCCTGTTTATCGGTAACGCCAGACCTTACGGCAGATTGAAGTGGAGGCAAGGTGATATCTCCTTTATCGGTACGAATGACGTAACCTGTGGGACCTCGTCGGGTAGAAGGATCCAGAAGAAAAATGTCTGCATTGGGAATAGGTTTCGAAGTGACCGCATCGGTTATAGTTCCATATACATTACCGACCAATTGATCAGCTGATAAAGAGGCATATCGTTCCGTTTGAGAAAATACAGGATATGTCACCAGGATGTTGAAGAGGAGCAATAGGATAACCCACGGAGAGCTTTGCTTCATTTATCTTTCTCCTTTTCCGATGTGATTTTCTTGATTTTTTCGGTTCTATAGGAGTACAAATATTTAGATTCTGAGAGATCTGGCAGCGTTATGGCTTTAACTATCAAAGTCTCGTTATCTTTCCATTGGGGATCGTAGGTTGAAAACCGTTCATTCGGTTTTGGTAGGGTTACTTTTTTCAAACCGCTTCCATCATATCGGACAACCCATACATGGGTGGTGGTCATGGGACTATGGCCACCCAAATTATAGCTTACAAATGCGATTAATTCCCCATCGGGAGACCAGACGGCCGACTTTACCCCTTCGTCCTTTCCCAGTTTGCTTAACTGTCTTTTCTGGGTTTTGTCCATTTCCATGATCCAAAGCTCGGGTCGTCCGGCACGACAAATAATGGCGAGGGCTCGTTTTTTATCAGGGGAGGGGATCAGTTCCTCTTCCTTAGGTTGGGGAATATCTTCTGCAGTTTCTTGACCGGAAATTTTCATCGGAAAGGAGAAAAGTACTAGAAGTAATATAAATATCAGTTTCTCGACCCTCGAGAACCGTTTCCCTATCCTGTAAACCGTTTGCATCTTCTTCAAATCCTTCAATCCAGGGGCTTTTAAGACAAGCCCGATAGAAGGCAGGCTTACAAACTTTTCTTTTTCTAAGGATGTTGGTAATGTATCTGAGCGAAATGTTTCACTCTATCCGGTAAGTAGTCAATCTTTCTTCAGATACCCGAAGAAAGAAGTTGTGAGTGGAGGGAAAGAGAGTGGGTGCTACTGGTTTCGAACCAGTGACCTCTGCCGTGTGAAGGCAGCGCTCTACCCCTGAGCTAAGCACCCATTTTCTACTTTAACCTTATAAGCTATTTCGTTATTTTCTGTCAAGGAGTAAGTTAGAAATTTTCTTCGGATTTCAGTGTGGATGGCTCAGGACTTTTCTGACTATCTCGTCGTCCACTCTAATTCCGTAACGCCCGTTGATAGTGACCATTTCCCCTATTTTTCTGGGTAAGACATATTCTGCTTTTCCTCCCCGGGCTTTTTTATCTAAAGTAGTAGCCTGAATAATTTCCTGGGGGTTTAAATGGGAAGGGAGGGTGACCGGTAACCCGAAAGCTTCTAACAAACTCCTCTGCCGACGAACCTCTTCTCCGGTTAAATAACCCAGTTCCTGGGAGATACGGCTTTCTATTGTCATGCCTATGGCAACACCTTCTCCATGGAGGATCCGATAGTGACAAAGGGCTTCGATGGCATGTCCGATGGTATGACCATAGTTTAATATCTTCCTTAGATCCCCCTCTCGCTCGTCTTGTTCAACCACATAAGCTTTGATTTCGCAACATCGTCCGATGATATAAATGATCGGTTCACTTTCTAAGTTTAAGATTTTCTCCTGATTCTCCTGGAGATAATCAAAGAGAGATCGATCTTGAATCACGGCATACTTTACGATTTCAGCCAGGCCGGCTTTTATCTGTCGAAGGGGGAGGGTTTTTAAAGTATCTATATCGATATAAACGGCCACAGGCTGATAAAAGGCACCTACCAGATTTTTTCCCCAGGGAACATCCACTGCCGTTTTACCTCCGATACTGCTATCCACATGGGCCAGCAGGGTGGTAGGAATCTGGATATAGGGAATACCCCGATTATAGGTGGCAGCCACAAAACCGGCCATGTCTCCCACCACGCCACCTCCTAGAGCAATAATGGCCGAGTCTCGACCAAAACCCCGGCGAAACATCTCATCTTCTATGTAAGCTTTAGTTTCACGGGTTTTGTATTCCTCTCCGGCCGGGAAAGTAATAAGCGCGGCGTGTAAACCTTTTTCTTGAAAATCTTTTAGCAATGGAATTCCGAAAATAGGGGCCACTTCAGAATCTGTGATAAGGGCATAGCGATCCGCAAGGGGTTTATTTTTTAGATCCTGTCCCACTTGAGAAAGTAACCCCGAGCCGATTTTAAGGTCATAGGAATGATCAACGTGTTTAGCCAGATGAACGCGGATTGTTTTCAAGGAATCTTACTCCTATTTTTAAGGTTTATTCAATTCTTTAAGGGCTATGTTTCGATATCGGGTAAAACGACCTTGTACCCATCGATCGGTTCCGCCATGTACCTGCAGGCCGATCATTCCTTTATCCGGCAGGCGTTTTTGATTATCTGTCCAGTCCATAAGGGGTTGTCCGTTCATCCAAGTCTTGATGTGGGGAGGATTTCCTTCGATTCGAACCAGCAGACTATTCCATTGGTCCTTCTTCCAAACTTTAGGAAAGTCCTTAGCCGGAAGGAGAAAACCGCCTATCCCTTCTCCGTAAATACCTCCCACGTTCCCTTGTGGAAGGTAATCGTTCAAGATCTGGTAAGCCTGACCTCGTTCATTAGCCCGTAAAAAGATTCCACTATCACATCCAAAATCCGGCATAAGCTCAAGATACAATTCAAAATCACCGAATTCTTGATCCGTTAAAAGAAGCCCCCCATTACCCGGTCTATCCTGGGTTCCGGCAATCACGCCATCTTCAATGATCCAGCTTTGGGTATTACCATGAACACTTTCTTTGCTGATATGCCAGCCGGTAAGGGTTTTTCCATCAAAAAGGCTTCGAAAACCTTCGGGAATTTGTCCTGGAGAACCTGTCTCAGAGGCAGGAGGTTGTGCCTTGCCGGTACATCCTATTAAGATAAAAACTATGAATAAATTTATAAGATAAAACATGGAAGGCCTCTTTTCCCTTTATACCAGCTTTCCATAAGAAAAGACCAATCGAATACCGGTATCACGCAGGATCTGTTCTACCTCAGGCCGAACTCGATAGCAAAAACATACCGGGAATATCTCACCCACAAGGTGTTGACGGGCCCGCTCGACTTGTTTAATAAAGTCTTTGACCTCTTTGAGGGTCAGGTTGTGTTTTGCCTCACCGACAATCCAGATGGTCGTTTCCGGTCTTGCCGGATCCATAGCTGTTCCGAAGATATTCACTTCTTCAGGTTCGGTATCCCACCTTTGCCAAGACCGATGTAATTCACCGACCTGCCAGCCAAGCTCACGTTTCAGTACGTTATACAAGACGATATAAGCAATGTCTTCAATATCCCCACCCACCGTATCACTCAAACCACCAACCTGTTTCTGGAGACGATCTATAGCCCAGGTCAGTCTATTAATGGCTTCCTGTGTTTCTGTTTGAAAGATAGTCAAGCGTTCTTCGGTTCTGCGTTGGGCTTCGGCCAGTTGTTCAACGGCTAACTCCAGTCTGCCGACCCGTTCTTCAACTCCACTGAGTCTTTCTTCACTACGGCGTTGGGCTTCGGCCAGTTGTTCAACGGCTAACTCCAGTCTGCTAAGTCTTTCTTCACTGCGGCGTTGGGCTTCGGCCAGTTGTTCAACGGCTAACTCCAGTCTGCTAAGTCTTTCTTCACTACGGCGTTGGGCTTCGGCCAGTTGTTCAACGGCTAACTCCAGTCTGCTAAGTCTTTCTTCACTGCGGCGTTGGGCTTCGGCCAGTTGTTCAACGGCTAACTCCAGTCTGCTAA
>JAUQPW010000147.1 GCA_030550175.1 bacterium | reverse complement strand
TCCGTAGAAGCAATCGGTTTGTAGCAACGATCCTACCTGGTTTGTAAGGTAATCGACCTGGTGGTTCCTACTGATTTTGAATGGGACCTTCTCTATTAGATTTGGGACAAGATCTTCCCTTAACCTGGCATAAGACATGCAATTTGGAGTAACCTATGAATCGCGATGAATATGAACTCATGTATCGGTTCGAGGAACAGAACTGGTGGTTTGTTACTAAAAGAAAAATCCTCGAAACCGTCCTTAACAGCTTTGAAGGCCATAGGGAAGTAACGAACCGATTACCCAGAATTCTAGATGTGGGGTGTGGAACCGGCATTATTCCATTACTTTTACAGCGCTATGGTTCGGTTTGGGGATTGGATATTTCCCAAGAGGCCCTTCGGTTTTGTAAAAAGCGCAAATTAACGCAATTCGTATGTCAGTCAGACGGGTTGACGATTCCTTTTCAAGGGAATACCTTTGATATCATCACGGCTATCGACGTGATCGAGCATGTAGAGCGTGATGAGGCAATGCTTAAAGAATGTTACCGGGTCCTGAGGGTGGGAGGTAGACTTTATATTACCACTTCCGCCTATCCTTTCCTTTGGAGTGAGCACGACGAAGCCGTTGGACACAAACGCCGATATACGTTTCAAGAATTGAAACATAAGGTCCAGAGAGCAGGATTTAAAGTTAAAAAATTGACCTATTACCATGCCCTTATCTTTTTCCCTGTACTGGTTCTCTGGAGTCTTAAAAAAATGTTGGGCCTTCAAAATCTTTTCAAAACAACTCATATCGAGGTTTCCCCTTTCTTTAATAAGATTTGTACCCAGGTGCTCAAAATTGAACCTCTTGTGCTGAAAAATGTCAGTATCCCGTTTGGCATTTCCTTGCTTTGTGTAGGGGAAAAGGAAGCCGGAAACTAGAGATCGGAAGCCTATACCTGTAAAATAGGTCTCTGACCTTTAGTTTCTAGTCCCTCAAGGGTTATGCGTGTTGGCCTTATTTTCCCAAGATTTAAATATCCCTCCGGGGACCCTCCGCTAGGACTCATGTATGTGGCGTCTTCTTTGAGGCAGGAAGTAGGCTGCCAGGTGGATATCCTTGACTCAACCTTCTTTAAGAACCAGGAAACCTTTTGCACTTATCTGACTGAAAAAGGCCCTTACGATCTGGTCGGTATTTCGTTGATGACGTTTATGATGTATGACGCGTTTGATATAGCGGCTTATATCAAGGCTAAATTTCCCCGAACAAAGATTATAATGGGGGGACCTCACCCAACGGTTATGCCCGACCATACCCTGGAAAACAAGCATATCGATGCAATTTGTATCGGGGAAGGGGAGATGGTCCTGGTCGACGTGGTAAAAAATGATGGAAATTTTAAAGGGATTCCCGGCGTATGGTATCGGGATGGAGATCAGATCATTAAAAATCCGGAGCGGGAGAATATCTGGGATCTGGATAAACTATCTTTTCCGGCCTGGGATCTGGTACCCATGGAGACCTATTTTGAGCACTGGTTCCTCATGGATTCGGTTCAGACAGGACTTCGGGGAACATCCCTCTGCGCTTCACGGGGATGTCCTTTCAAATGTACCTATTGCCAGCCCACGCTGAATGCTATTTTTGGAAAAAAGATTCGCAAGCGATCTCCTGCTAATATCGTGGACGAGATTGAAGCGCTGAAAGATCGCTATAAGATCACAGCCTTTGCCTTCCAGGACGATACCTTCATTATCGATAAGAAGTGGGCTAAAAGCGTTGCCCGGGAAATGATTAACCGAAAAGTGGATCTGGTCTGGGAAACTAACGTACGGGCAGATCTTATCCCAGAGGATCTGTTAGCCGACCTCTACGAGGCCGGACTTCGAAAAATTAATATCGGCATAGAGTCCCATTCCCAGAAAACCCTGGATGAGATTTATGATAAAAAAATAACCGTAGAACAGGTTAAGGAAAGCGTTCGAATCGCTAACAAACTGGGAATCAAAGTCCAGGGGTATTTTATGTTGGGAGCTCCCACCGAAGGAATCTACGACGCTCTACAGACCATTAATTTCGCGAGAAAATTGGATATCCATGATGCAACTTTTAGTATCACAACCCCCCTTCCGATGACCTATCTTTATGATAGAACCAAGGAGTTGATTGAGAAGGATCTTGGAGAGTTTGACTATTATAGTACGTCCGTTTATAAAAAATCGGTTACAGCCTCTCCTTTAGCCCTAAAAGTACTGAAAAAGGTAGCTTTTTTTAGCTTTTATCTAACCCCTAAGCGATTCTTTAAAACCTTGAGGTTAGTATTGGACCCTTTCCAATTGACCAAAACGTTGGTTAAATTGAGGAGGGTCTTATCTTAACAACAAGCCATGGGTCATGGGTTCTGAGTCATGAGGGAATAAGTCTTATTCTTTTCATCACTTGGTACCCTCAGTGGGTTCTATGCGTCGTTTTTCTGCCTGGCCCGTTTTGATTCCCGTTATCTTACTTTTAATAGCTCCTGTTTGGGCGATGAGGATCCCCGCTATTGACTTTGATGTGAAAGTGACCCCAAGAGCCGGAGTTGTCCAGACGATCAACATTCAAAACTTTGCCTTCAATCCGCAAACTCTGGTCGTCAATCTCAACGATACCGTCAGGGCAATAAACAATGATGGAGTCCCTCATACCGTAACCAGTGATCAAGGACTTTTTGATTCAGGTACCATACGCCCCGGCAAATCTAAACAAGCGGTAGCCAAACGCAGAGGAACTTATCCTTATCATTGCTCAATCCATCCCTTTATGAAAGGGACGATTATCGTACAGTAAAGATTCAGTCGATAGGTTCTGCAGCGACTGCACGTACAGGGCTTCCATCTCCCCCTTCTAAAAGAAGGGGAAAAACATATAAAAAAACACGATCTTTTTTCAAAAGATGAAGGTTGGTGAGATACTCGATCACGCAGATCCCTTCCTTAAAGAAAACATCATGGGTGGTACATTCTTCTCGACGGATGGGGCGGTCAGGTTCTGTGATCATGTATCGAAGGGAGTAATCGGGAGGATAATCGTATCCTACGGTCTTAACCCTTTTCTGTACCAGCCACTGACAGGCTTCTCGAGTGGTATAAGGAGCTTCTGTCCAAAATTCCCGAGCTTCTATAGAACGCTTAAGAGGCCAATCTGTTCGTAACAGCACGATATCCCCCTGGCGAATGTGCTGTCCCCGACTCTCCAAATCTTCTGCCCGGATGGGATCATTGGCCTGACAATGGGTTAAATCTACGATTGCAGCCTCTCCAAACCACTGATCTAAGGGAAGTTGAGAAAACGACTTACCACCCGGAATAAAATGACTGGGAGCGTCCACATGGGTGAAACTGTGACCACTCAAGGTTATCCTGTTGACTAAAAAAGGAAAACCTTCCTCATAGTTCCGAATTCTTTTGAATTCTACAGGCCAACGCCAGTGATTGGGTTTAATAGGATGGGTTAAATCGACAAGTTTTGGTTTTGACATAGTTAAAATTTACCGGTTGGGGTTAAATAAAAGAGCAAAAGCGTATATCCCCTGCTCTTCAATATCGCGCACTTAATTTAAACAATCCGTTTGTAGTTTTCTCTCCCTGAAATCACTTTTTTCAGTGAACTATCTTTGTTTTTTAAGAGACTTACCTACAGAGACAAAAAATCGGTCCCCTCTAAGGGATTAAGGTATCTACGACTTTATAAACCGGGACGGCTTCCGAGATATTTTTAAGGGATTGGGGTCCCATTTCTTCAAGTTTAAACAGCGTCTTAACGCGCTCGGCCGTCTCTTTACTGATTAAGATAGTCCCGCCCCTTGCACAGGCTCCGAGTCTGGCTGCTAAGATCGTGGTAGGACCCACTGCGGTATAAGCCCAGCGGGTTCCGGCAATTCCCTGAAATTTGGTTGAGCCTACAAAAGCAACTCCGGAGTTGATCCCGATATTGATTAAAATGGGTTCATAGGCGTTTTTTAATTCCTCATTTATTTTATGAACTTTGCCTGCAATGGCCAAAGCGGTCTTTACAGCGGCCACCGTATGTTTAATAGCATTATCATCTTGAAAGAGGATCATCAGGCCGTCTCCAGCAGTTTCAACGATATCTCCTCCATTTTCATAAATATCATCTACGAAACTGGAGAAGTATCTTTCAACCAGATGATTCACCTGGATCTGATCCAGTCTCTGACTCATTTTCGTATAGCCTTCAATATCCAGGAAGAGGATAGATACATCTTTCTCCTGCTTTTCCAGTGCGACCTTTTTCAGGGCTGCGCTATCTGAATAGGATCGAAGGATCCGTTTCACGGATTCCGGGACAAACTTACCCATTAATCCTTCGATACTTTCCAACAATTCTATTTTCTTAAGAGCTGCCCTGAGCTCGGCAACCTTCTTTTCCAGCTCCTGGTTCTTAATTTCGAGTTCTTTAAGTAATCTCTTATTTTGTTGGCTTATTTCATACGCCTCTAAACCACGCTTAATGGTAACCTGCAGTTCCCGCTCATCCCAGGGTTTGGTAATATATCGATAGACCTGACCGGTATTGATGGCATCAATCAAGGCCTCGATATCTGTAAATCCCGTAAGGATCATTCGAATCATATCCGGGAACTCGGGAATAGTTTTCTCGAGAAGCTGAATTCCGGTCATCTGAGGCATCCTCTGGTCGGTGATAATCAGAGGAATGTCTTTCTCTCTTCGTAGGATGTTTAATCCTTCCTCTCCAGAGGTGGCTGTAAATACTTGATATTCCTTCCGGAAGGTCTCTTGGAAGACGATCAAATTCTGGAGCTCATCGTCTACATAGAGGATTTTATATTTTTTTTCTCCCATAACCTGAATGCCCTCTGATGGCTGAACCTCAAAAAATTATAAGAACGGTCCCGTAAGGGGCGGGTTTGAAATCCCTTTCTACGCTCCCACGAAAACAATCCTAAAAATCTTAGGGTTTTAGTGCTGACCGTTTACTTATAAACTGGATTCGTAAAGTTCAGGTATCCAAGGGCTTCTTCTGGCTTCCAGGAAAGAACCTATGACCTCTTCTCTCTTTTATCTTCTCCTATCTTCTCTCCCTATTTCTCAAATTATAAATTAAATCCCAGAGAATATAAAAAAATATGAAAATAATTGTCTAAACCTCTTCACCTTCACCCGGGCATAGGAGAGGGAGTGGTTTTGAAGAAAGGAGGGTTTGGCTGCTCTAAAGGAAGATCTTCAGAAAGGAAGTATGGTTAAATAAAGAAGTTATAAATTTTCTAAAAATTCTTTAAAAATTTTCTTGACATGGATTTTTTTATTGATCAATCTTGAAATTGATAATGCTTATCAAAATCATTTTCTTTCCCGTCTCCTGAAACCTGAAAAACCGGCAACCGATCATAAACCCTTACAAGAAATTTCTGAAGGGTCTGGTAGGGGTGGGTTGGAAACCCCTCCCTCCACGTTTGCGAAAACGACCCTGGAAATCTCAGAGGTAGATATGATCGGTTCCTTAAAGGAGAAGAATTTTATGCAGGAAGTACCTGGGAATCTTGTAAAACGACTTTTAGTGAGTTCAATTTTACTGGCTATGGCAGGCGCTTTCTGGGTCCTGCCTTCAGGATGGAAACCCGATTTCCATCTGGGATCGACCAGCCAGGCCCTTCCGGTGAGGGAGTATACCCTGGTCAGCCGGGAGGTGGATTGGGAAGTCGCACCGGGATACACCTATAAAGCGTTGACTTTCAATGGGAGTATTCCAGGCCCTACCATTGAAGCAACCGAAGGGGAGATTATTCGGGTTAAATTCAAAAATGAGCTCCCAGAACCTCACAGCATTCATGCCCATGGGGTTCAATACGAGTTTCAGCATGATGGAACTTATCCCCATACTCCCAGTGGAGCCGTTCCTCCTGGAGGGGAGTTTGTGTATGAATGGAAAGCGGTGCCGGGAACCTGGTTTTACCATGACCATTCTGAAAAAGGGATAGAGGCGACCCGAAAAGGGATGTATGGCGCCATTATTGTCCATCCCAAGAACGAACAGGTTAAGCCCGATCGGGACTTTATCCTTTTTTATGCCGATCTGGAACCTGAAATCACCGGTTTTACCGATCATCCCTTTTCAGCCTTCAACGGAAAGGCAGGAATGGGAAATACACCGGTGCTGAAAAGCCGGGTCGGAGACCTGGTCCGGTTCCGACTGATTAATCTCATGGATGAACCCCATACCTTTCACATTCATGGTCACCGCTGGGAGTATAACGGAAAATTGGTGGATACTGTTTCCGTCCTCCCCGGAGAAACGGCTACCTTTGAGTTTAAGGAAGATGCCCCCGGTCAATGGGCCTATCACTGCCATTTTCTAACCCACATGGAGGAAGGTATGATGGGTATGTATGAAGTTTCCCCGAAATAGTTTAAAAAATTTTTCAACCTTTATTGAAAATGAATTTTAAAATCAATTCACTAACCTACTAAGGATTCAGAAAAGGAGTCAGGAGAATGAAACAAGGGACAAAACAGTGGATCGGAATTATCTGTGCGCTGTGGGTTTATTTTTTGGGAATTTCTTCGGTATCCGGACAGGAGGATATCCAGGTCAAATTACAAGAAATCGAGAAGAGGTTAAAACAGTTAGAGGAGAAGGAAGTCCGTCAAGCTCCGGAAAAGGACGGAGAGGCGACTAAAGAGATTCAAGAATTACGTCGCCAGGTGGATATCCTGGCAACCGAACTCGAGAAGCTTCGCAGTGGAGAGGTAGAGTTGGAACTCACCGAGGAACAAACCAAATCCCTGGGTCTGGGTCCCTCGGCAGCTTCCATTTATCGAAAAAAACAGGGGGTTTCTCTGGCCGGTTACGGTGAGCTGCTCTTCCAGGATTTTGCGGATAAAGATGAAAGTGGGAACGAGGTCAATAAAAAGTCACAATTAGACTTCTTGAGGGTTGTTCTGTATACCGGCTATCGTTTCAGTGACCGATTTGTATTCAATTCAGAGACTGAATTTGAGCACGCCACGACTGGAGAAGGGGATGAAGAGAAAGGTGAAGTCTCACTGGAATTTGCCTACCTGGAATATGCGGCCAGTGAACATCTTAACTTACGAGGGGGGTTACTCCTTCTTCCGGTAGGCTTAATTAATGAATTTCATGAGCCGAACGTGTTCTTGGGAGCTCGTAGACCTGAGACAGAAACCCGGATTATCCCTACGACCTGGCGAGAGAACGGAGTCGGAATTGTAGGCTCTGCAGGGATGTTCAGCTACCGGGCTTACCTGATCAATGGATTGAATGCCGGTGGCTTCAGCTCCAGCGGGCTGAGGGAAGGACGTCAAGGTGGCTCAAGGGCTCTGGCTGAAGATTTGGCCTTCGTGGGACGCCTGGATATCACCCCGACACCGGGTTTATTCTTTGGAGGCTCTCTTTATCGAGGTGGATCGGGTCAGGGTCAATTCACGGTAAATGGGAAGGATCTGGATGTGGATACAACCATTGGAGAGGTCCATGTTCAACTCCAGATACGCGGCCTGGATTTCCGAGGTCTATATGCCCGGGTCCTTGTAGATGAAGTGGCAGAACTCAACGAAGCCCTGGGGCTGACGGGAAACGAATCCATCGGTGAGACACTTCAGGGTGGCTACCTACAAGTCGGTTACAACCTGCTACAACTAACCCGTTATAAAGATGGAACCAGAGGATTTACTCCGTATTTTCGATTTGAGAAGCTCAATACCCAGGACGAAGTACCCGCCGGATTTGAAAGGGACCCCAGTAAAGATCAGATCTTCTACACCTTAGGGGTCGAATTCCGACCCATTTACAATATTGTCATTAAAACAGATTATCAATGGATCCGAAATGAAGCGGAAAGTGGAGTTGACCAGTTTAATATCGCCTTGGGATACAGTTTTTAATCCCCTTTCACTGCCAGACTGAAAAAAGGGCCGTTTACACAGAAACCACAAGGACAAACCCATGAAAAAATACGGGATACTTTTATCGGTTGTTATTCTGTTTGAAACCCTGTTTTTAGTAGTTTCAGCCCCGGGGCCCCACCCCTTCCCTCCCCGCATGCGGGGAGGGAGCAAAGGGAGGGGGTGGGACTATGCTCCTTCTTTCCCCATAAACCTGATGACGGGAGAAGAGTTCAATGAAGAACAGCGGGTCTTCGTTGAAAAGGGTATTGGTCGGATCTACCTTAAAGCCGTGTATCGGGAGTATCTATCCGGTTTCGCAGCCTTAAAACCCCGGGGCCCCGAAGAAGCCCACTTAGGCATCCTTGG
>JAUQPW010000043.1 GCA_030550175.1 bacterium | reverse complement strand
AAGCAAAGATAATGAAGTTATAGAGAGGATCCAGTGCGGCCGGATTTGCATTTTGAAGCTGGAACAGCAGGGCAGAGCCCAAAGTCAATGTAATGACCACAATTCGAAGAAAAATCAGCCATTTTATTTTATTAAATCCCGCTTCATTTTTGGAATCATCTATATTCCGGCTCATTCATATTGGGTAGAGCGATTAACACCCACCCTTATCTGGTGGGCTAGGCTCACTATAAAAAATCAATTTATCTCTTCTATGAGAAGAATTTATAAACTTATTTTGCCGTACCCCCATGAATTGGAAGAGAGAGCCACCTTTTTTCTATGACTTGCAGGGAGAAATCTAAAGGATTTATTATCCAATATGCTTAATCAGACTAAAGATGGGCAGGTACATAGAGATAACGATCCCTCCGACGGTAATCCCCAGGAAAACAATCATCAGAGGTTCCAACAAGGAAGTTAAATTTTCTACGGCACGATCCACTTCCTCTTCGTAGAAGTCGGCGATTTTAGCCAACATGCTATCTAAAGCCCCGCTCTGTTCGCCCACACTAACCATTTGAACGACCATAGGTGGAAAAACCTCGGTCAGTTCCAGAGGTTCTGCAATAGTTTTTCCCTCTTTAATACTGTTTCTTGTTTCCATTACAGCCAGTTCGATAATGGCGTTACCTGCTGTACGGGCTGTGATTTCCAATCCATCCAGTATAGGCACACCACTGCTAATCAGTGTACCCAGAGTTCTGGTAAATCGGGCAACGGAAGCCTTGGTAACCAGGTCTCCAAATATGGGAAGTTTCAAAATAAACGCATCGATCGTGCGGCGACCATTTTCGGTAGCATAGTATTTTTTGAAGAGGTAGCCAACCACAACCAGACCAACCGCCAGGAAGGGTCCGAATCTGACTAAAAATTGACTTAAGGCCATCACAAACAGAGTGGGACCCGGTAAGGGAGCCCCTAATCCCGTAAACAGAGAGGCAAAGGTAGGAATCACAAAGATAAGCAGGAACACCACGACGACAATGGCTACGGTAATCACGGTGATTGGATAAATCATGGCCGATTTAATTTTGGCCCTTAAAGCCTGGGCTTTTTCCAGGTATCCGGCCAATCGGTTCAGGATGGTATCCAGAATACCACCGGCTTCTCCGGCTTCTACAAGGTTGGTAAACAAGTTATCAAAAACCTTAGGGTGTTTTCGTAAGGCATCTGCAAAGGTAGAGCCTTCTTCCACATCCACACGGAGTTTTTTAATAACTTCGGCGAAGGTTGGATTTTCCTGTTGATTTCCTAAAATTTCCAGGCATTGTACCAAAGGGAGCCCTGCGTCGATCATGGTTGCAAACTGTCGGGTAAAAATAACAACATCCTTCGTCTTAATTTTAGGCTTCATCATCGACGACAGGAAAGGAATTTCAATAGGCTTTGATTTAGGTTTAACCGAGTTGACATCTGCACCTGTTTTATTTCTTATAAGCCGGATAGCAGCTTCCTTATTGGGAGCTTCAATGGTTTTCTTAATTTTCCTACCCGCTATTTTAATTTTATATGTAAATTCCGGCATAGCTGTTAAGTTCTAAAGGTTGGGTTCTACGTTTTATAGGGTTTCTATGAACTTAGAACTTAGATCTTAGAACCTATACTGATAAACGATCCATAACGGCACCTTCCCGAGCCATCATTTGTTCGAATTCATCTAAATTGGGTGATCTCTTAAAAGCTTCGTTTTTACTGATTAAGCGTCTTTTAAACAGGTTGAGGAGGGACTGGTTCATGGTCTGCATCCCGGTCTTTTCCTGTCCAACCTGCATCTGGGAATAAATCTGGTGGACTTTATCTTCCCGAATAAGAGCTCGAATAGCCGGGTTAGGAATCATGACTTCAACAGCCAAAACACGGCCCCGTCCGCTGGCTTTAGGGATCAGTTGCTGCGTGACAACCCCTTCCAGGACAAAGGATAATTGAGCTCTCACCTGGGATTGTTGATGAGGCGGAAACACATCTATGATTCGGTTGATAGTTTGGGCACAGGAATTGGTATGCAGAGTAGCAAAAACCAGGTGTCCAGTTTCAGCTATAACCAGGGCGGCTTCAATGGTTTCGAGATCCCGCATTTCACCGATCAGGATAATATCTGGATCTTGTCTTAATACGTATTTAAGGGCTGCCTTAAAGGATTTGGTATCTGCCTGAACCTCTCGTTGATTGACGATACAATTTTTATGTTCATGTAAATACTCGATAGGATCCTCGATAGTTATGATATGATCGTGGCGTTCGGTATTGATTTTATCGATCAAAGCTGCTAAGGTGGTAGACTTACCGCTTCCCGTAGGACCTGTAACCAGGACCAGGCCCTGGGGTTTTTCAGCTAATTTGGAAACGGAGGGGGGGAGTCCCAACTCTTGAAAAGAGGGGATTTTATAAGGAATTGTTCTGAAGGCAGCCGCTACGGCCCCCCGTTGTTGAAAGGCATTACCCCGGAAGCGGCTAAGTCCTTTCACACCAAAAGAAAAATCCAGTTCATTATTTTCCTCAAAGGTATGCTTTTGTGAATCGGTTAAGACACTATAAACCAGCCGTTTGGTATCTGCCGGTGTGAGAGGTTCTTCCCCATCGATAGGAATCAAGCTCCCATCTATGCGGATTTGGGGGGGAGAACCACTGGTAATATGCAAATCCGAAGCACCCCGTTCAAACATTATTCTGAGTAACTCATGTAGATCGGACATACTTAATCTCCCAAGGTAACACTTAAAACTTGTTCCAGAGAGGTAATCCCTTCTTTAAGTTTGGCAAGTCCACTGGCCCTCAGGGTTAGCATCCCGTTTTGAATGGCCTGAGCTTTCAATTCATCGGTCGACGCTCCCCTCAGGATTAACTCACGAATATTGGGTTTGACAACCATAACCTCATACAAGGCGATGCGTCCCTTATAACCCGTCTTATTACACATTTCACAACCCTTACCCTTATAAGGCGTAATGGTTCTGGCTTCTTCCTCACTCAATCCGGCTCGAACGAGAACATCTATGGGAAGTTTTTCAGGTTCCTTACATTTTTGGCATATTTTCTTTAGTAATCTTTGCGCCACGACCAATAATACCGAAGACGCTACCAGAAAAGGTTCGATCCCCATATTTAAAAGGCGATTAACTGTGCCTGGGGCATCATTGGTATGAAGGGTACTTAAGACTAAATGCCCGGTAAGAGCTGCTTTAATGGCAATTTCAGCCGTTTCAAAATCTCGTATCTCCCCAACCAGGATAATATCCGGATCCTGGCGCAGGAAAGCCCTCAAAGCACTGGCAAAGGTAAGACCTACATCCTCCCGCATCTGTACCTGGTTGATTCCCATGAGATTAAACTCTACCGGATCCTCGGCCGTTACAATATTAACATCGGTCGTATTTAACGATTGCAAGGCCGAATAAAGAGTCGTTGTTTTACCACTTCCCGTGGGTCCGGTTACCAGGATCATTCCATAAGGTTTGCGAATCGCCTCCTTAAAGTCTTCCAGGGACTGAGGTTCAAACCCGAGTTTGGTTAAATCCAGTTGTAAGGTAGATTTATCCAGTAACCGTAAAACGATTTTTTCTCCAAATAGGGTGGGAAGCGTAGAAACCCGAAAGTCGATCTCTTTTTTCTTACCCAGTTTCAATTTGATACGCCCGTCCTGGGGGAGCCGTTTCTCCGCAATGTCTAAGTTGGACATAATTTTAATTCTGGAGACCACGGAGTTCTTTAACGTAAGAGGTAAACTCATGACCGGATACAGATCCCCGTCCAGTCGATACCGAACCCTGAAAACTTTTTCATAAGGTTCGATATGGATATCGCTGACTTTTCTTTGTACGGCATTGAGAAGAATCCCGTTCACAAGCTTTACAATGGGAGCATCAACCTCGGTAATGACGCCTTCCTCCTCTTTTTCTTCTACCACTTCAACATTTTCTATGGCTCCTTTAACAATTTTATCAAATTCATTGATATCGACGGTGGGGCTCATGTCCATTTCTATGGTATCCCCTTCGATCTCATCTTCCGTCATGGAGAAATCCTTATAATTAATAGCTTCGACCTTCTTTTCTTCTTGTTTTTCAGAGGCGGCTGCTTTTTTATCCTTTTTACCGTAATGTCGATTAATTGCTTCTATGATAGAGCTTTCAGAGGCAACAACCGGCTCGATGTTATAATTCGTCATAAACTTAATATCATCCATGGCGAAAACATCGGAGGGGTCTGCCATAGCAAGGGTCAAGATGTTTCCCACCCGGCTGATGGGAATGACCATATATTTTTTAGCCACGGAAACCGGGATAGTTTCAAGAACCGACTCTTCAATATGAAAAGTATCTAAATCGATGGCAGGAACTCCAAATTGACTACTTAAACAGGAAAGGATCGAGTCTTCATTAACAAACCCCATTTTAACCAGAACGGAACCCAGGCGACCTCCTGAGTTCTTCTGTTCCTGCACAGCCTGTTGTAATTGTTGTCGTGTAATTAAATTTGCTTTTAAGAGAATTTCTCCAATTTTCTCAGCCATTTGAGTATTACCCCTTTTAATCAGAATAAAATACAGACAGGTTCTTTCCTGACCTGTTTAGGTTTGTTATCTTTTTGAGGGAATGAGAGTTTTTAATCCGATCCAGAGAAAGATAATTGAAAGATAATCGGTTGCTTTTATTACTGTAATTAAGCTGAATTGTCAAGAAAATTTCTCCCCTTACATACACCGGGTCCTCCTTTAAGAGGCCTTTCATCTTCAGGTAACCGGAGGTAACAAAGGATTTTTTAATTATTTGAGTAAAGCTGCCTTCATAACCTCTATGGGAGGGGAAATTTGGGTCCATAGTTGGAAGGCCAAGGCACCTTGGTAAACCAACATACCCAACCCGTTGATGATCTTTGCTCCTTGACTTTCAGCCATTTCCAGGAATTTTGTTTTAAGAGGTTTATAGATCAGGTCACATACCGTTTGTTTCTCAGAAACTCCGGTAATATCTATGGGAGAGACTCCTGGGGGAGACATTCCCACCGAGGTCGTCTGGACGATGATATCCACCTGGCTGAGGTGGTGTTTTAACTCCCGAGGGTTAAACTCCAGAACTTCTACCTGCGCCAGGGAAGTTCGGTCTTGAATATCACGAGCCAGACGTTCAGCTTTTTCAGGAGTCCGATTGCTAATAAAAATGGCCGAAGCCCCCTCTAAAGCCAGTTGCATCCCTACCGCTCTGGCAGCTCCGCCGGCTCCTAGAAGAAGGATTTTCTTGCCTTTGGGTTCGACATTTTCAACCCGAAGGGATTTGATAAAACCCTTCCCATCGGTATTATAACCTTTAAGGGTTTGACCTTGAACAACGACGGTATTCACAGCCCCAATGACCTGAGCATCGGGATCCAATTCGTCTAAATAATCTAAGATCCTCTCCTTATGGGGAATGGTGATATTAACTCCCCTGATTCCTAGACTGGGCAAGGATCTTACCGCAGTTGATAGGTCTTCGGGAGTTACCTGAAAAGGTATATAAACATAATCTAACTTTAAAGCCTGAAAGGCGGCATTATGCATCCGTGGAGAAAGGGTATGATGAATAGGATCCCCGAAGATTCCTACAATTTTTGTAGAACCAGAGATGTCTCCCATGTGTTATTACCAAATTTAAACAAAACCTCCTCGCAAAATCGCCCATGCAAACTAAGGGCCATTTAAAAGGAGGGAGTTTAGAACCCGATTCCTTCCCGGACGATTCTTCGATCCTTTCCAGGCGTCAAATAATTTGACGTTATCGTTTATCATATTCCCGCCGTAAGGCCTTCATATCTTCCCAAACTAATCGTTTATCTTGGGGATTTCTGAGCAGATAAGCAGGGTGGAAGGTAGCCATAAGTTTAATATTTTTGTATGAATAAAATTTCCCACGTAGTTTAGAAATAGGGGCTTTGGTTTTGAGAAGAGTCTGGGCGGCAAAAGTTCCCAGGGCGCAGATAAGCTTAGGTTGAATGGCTTCCAGTTGCTGAATGAGGAAGGGTTCGCAGGAAGCAATTTCATCGGGCTCTGGATTTCGGTTTCCAGGAGGTCTGCATTTTACTACGTTGGTTATGTAAACCTCTTCACGGGTCAACCCAATGGATTCTATGATTTTTGTAAGAAGTTGTCCGGCTTTACCTACAAAGGGTTTACCCTGCATATCTTCTTCATAGCCGGGAGCTTCTCCGATAAAAACCAGCTTTGCCTGTTTATTTCCGGCCCCAAAGACAATGTGATGTCGTCCCTTATGAAGTTTACATCGCCGACAGTCTCCTAGACGTTGTTCTACCTCTTCTAAAGAGGGACGGACCTGTGAGGAAACCGGGGAGCGCCGGATCTGGAGATGGGTAAGTCCCATATTTTTATGGAAAATGAGATGGCCTTTGATTTGAGAAAGTAAGGTTAAATATTCCCGATACAATTTGGGATCCATGGTACTCATCTTAATAGATTCTTTAAAAGAAGTCAATTATCTTTGGATTTGCAGAGCCCATTTTTGCCCATAGCCTTGTTTCCTCGTTTCCAGATCCTATTTGCTTTAAGAAAACATCAGGCAGAACGTGGAAGGAAATAGGAACGGGAAATGTTATACCGGGTAGAGGTTCCTGAACTCATTATTTTCTTGACAGAATCCGGAATTTGTTCTAGAGAATTCAAAAACAGTTAAATCGAGAGGGTTTTATTAAGAGCTTTAAAAAAGAGGAGAATCAAAAGTATGGGTCAAGTGAAAATTGTAACAGATACCACGGCGGATCTGTCGAAGGAGTTGCGAGAGACCTATGATATTAGGATGGTTCCTACGACGATTTCTATTGATATGAAGGCTTATAAGGATACCGTAGAGCTAAGTGCCGAAGAGTTTTATCAAAAGATGAGAGAATCGAATAAAACTCCTGTGACTTCTCCTCCTTCTCGAAAGGAGTTTTCTACCGTTTATACCGAATTAAGCCAGATCACCAACACCATTATCTCCATCCATCTTTCCTCTAAACTCAGTAAAACGTTTGAAGTAGCCACCAATATGGCGAAATACTGTATGGATCTGGCCCGAAAGCAGGGAAAAAATCTCACCATTGAGGTCGTAGATTCTCAGAATACCAGTATTGCCTTAGGTATGATTGTTATGGAAGCGGCGAAGTTGGCAGCTGCCGGGAAAAATAAGGAAGAAATTTTAGACTATCTGGAAAGGCTGATTCCGCAAGTTAAAACTCTCTTTATGGTAGATACCCTGGAGTATCTCCAAAGGAGTGGCCGGATTGGTCGGGCGGCTGCTTTCATCGGGAACCTCTTTAATTTGAAACCTATTTTTAGTATTGAACAGGGGGAAACGACGGCTAAGGATAAAGTCAGGGGAGGAAAAGTCTTCGAGCGACTTATGGAGCTCATGAAGGAGGAAATACCCGCCGGGAGCAAGATTAGTTTAGGATTTGCCCATGCCATGGCTGAAGATAAAGTCCGGACCATGCAGCAGCTGGTAGAAGCGCAGTACGATTGTGTAGATGTTTATATTTCGGTTATGGGTTCCAGCGTAGGAGCCACTGTAGGTCCAGGCTCGTTTGGGATGGTTTATTATCCTGTCCAGTAGATTCGCTCAGGTTCTAGCCCAGAAGTTCAAATAAAGCCCTATCCAATCCATATTTTTGAATAAGTTCTTCGTCTACCATCTTAACTGAAGCCAATCCTTTTTGAGCATAGGAGACGATTTCTGCACGAGGGTGCTGGGGGGTTTGCAGATAACTTATACACTGATCCAATACATCGCTAATCCCCAATACCATCTCATCGGGAGTTGTTGTATCCTCTATGGTGAAGTTGTTTTTATTGGCTAATAAATTGTCATGGAGTGATTTAAGGAACGGATAATCTTCGGACTTTTGAGAAAGCGTCTGCAAAAAGACCCTGAAGAATTGACCTTTTCCAAAAAGTCGATCCAGGGACTGTTCTATTCCCAGCACGATCTTTTGTATCACTTCCAACACTTCTGTAATATCCGTAGTTGAAAATGCTTCTGAGGTTTCTAGCTCCTCCTCTTCTGCTTCAGAAACAGGTTCCAGCTCGGCTTCCACTTCCTCTACCGGTTCAACTTCTTTCTCTTCCTCGACTTCCTTAATGGGAGTAGGGATAGGTTTAGCCGGGGTTGATTTTTTAACCCTCCCGAAATCTGTAACCTGATATACATTCATGACATATCCCACTTCGTTAGCAACTTCCAAAATTTTAGCCAGACCTTTTTTCCCAGATAACGTAACGCCATCTTCTCCACTAAACAAACTTTCAATAAGTCTTCCTTCTTCCAGAAAAATAAAAGCCTGACCGTGACCTTCGTTCATTTGAATTTCTACGTGCCCTGTAATTGCTTTCGTTTTAAGGGTAACCAGAAGGTTTTTAATCTGGGTAAACTCGGATAAAAGGTCTTTATATAAGATCGAACTATGAATCGTTCGTAACATCATTTTAATGACCTGGGGAGAAAGCTCCTGAACGGTTACAAATCCTCCAGTCCCCTGTTTAACTTTTTTTATAATATTAACCACCGCTTCTTTGCCAAGGACTTTGGGTTTTCCATCCTGATATTCCTCTATACTTTCCATTAACTTCCCGTCTTCATAAATAAGGGCACCCTCGTAATTATCAAAGCGAACCCGAATATACCCGGTAAAATTATCTTTTTCCAGTTCCCGGAGAACTCCATCTATATTTACAAAGGATGTTTTGAGATTTTCAATGATTGCCTTTCCTTGCGGGTATAACATAATCGTAACTTCGGGATTCCAAGGCTCAAGAGATCGGACTTGATACCTTAGAGTCTTCTTATTTTTTAACCGAACAGATCATCCGCCAACTGGTCATAGTCTGGTTTTTCCTGCTTCTTTTTACTTTTCTTCTTTTCAGGAATCCGGATAATCTTCTGGTTGTAGAGTTTGAGAATTAATTTGAGTGTATCCAGTTGGTTATAATTACTATGATAAACAACCTCGTCAAGGGTTGAATACCGATTAATGAGATTAAGAATATTTAACTCCTGGATACTTAGCCCTTCTTCGGTTAAAGAGGTTACCTCCAGGGGAGGATCCGGAGAAGGAAATTGATCCAGCAGACGGTGATACTCATCTAAACGCCGCATTCCTTCCATGAGTAAACCTTCTGCACTTTTTTTCATAGTGGCTACGGGTGGGAGAACTCCCGTATCAAAGGTGAATTGTCCACTTTTCCAGGTCAGTAATCGATATACCGCTTCTTCCCCCTTTCGTCGATCCACTACGGCATGGATTACGTTCCCATCCTGAAAATAAACCTCTCCTTTTCGTTGCCCCGATGTAACAACCAATCTGCCGGTCTTTTTGGTAAGAATCACAAAGGTCTGAAAAAGATCTCCGATACCTACTTCTTGCAGGTTACCTTTAATGGCAGCGACTTCTTTTTCTGTCTCCGCCGTTGAGGTTCTCTGAACGGTCTTCACCCGCTCAGATCTCTGAAGTAAAGACCGGATACGGGCTACGACTTCCACGATGTGGAAAGGTTTACTGATGTAATCATCGGCACCGGCATTTAAACCTTTGACCCGATCTGAAACATCTTTTTTAGCCGTCAGAAATATAAAGGGTATCGAAGCCGTACGAGGATTATTCCGCAACTGTTGACAAAAATCGAAGCCGTTCATATCCGGCATCATCACATCAGAAATAACCAGGTCCGGCTCTTTCTTTTCTATTTGTTCCAGCCCTTCTATCCCACTGCTGGCAATAAAAACTTCATAACCTTCATCCTCTAAAGCAATGGTTAGTAACTCTATCATTCCAGGTTCATCTTCCACGATCAAAATCCTGTGGGCCATCGTTCTATCCCTCTTTACAATCTTTAAGGTTAAATCCTTTCTGGTGAAATAAAGATCAGGTAATTAAAAATGGCACATAAAAAATGGCATATAAATTGTAGTTCTTAAGAAATTGGAAATCATTATATAAAGTAAAAATTTGGAGTCAAGAAAAAAGTATGAAGGTCTCTACCCCGGGTTCTTCGATTTATTTATCTATTATTATTCCGGTCTATAATGGCGGAAGCCAAATTACAAGTAATGTAAAAAAAATCATTGATTCTGTAAAGGATCGGGGCTATACTTTTGAAATCATTCTGATCGATGATGGAAGTCTAGATAACACGGGTCTTGAAATTACAAAGCTTGCCGAAAATTTGCCCTGGATTCGCTCTCTGTTTAACGATCAAAACAAAGGAAAAGGATTTTCCGTCCGAAAAGGAATCTTAGCTTCCAGGGGAGATTATGTGCTCTATACCGATGCCGATGTGGCTTATCCGATTTCTCAAGTAGAAGATCTGCTAAAATGCCTTCAAGAAGGGTACGATATCGCTTTGGGTTCCAGAGCCTATGAAGAGTCTCGGTTTATTTTAAGTCCCCGAGATTTTAGATATATCTTTCAAAGACATCTTATTGGCCGGATATTTAATCTATTCGTTCGTGCCGTTCTTTTAGAAAAAATACGAGATACTCAGAGCGGCTTTAAGTGTTTTACGAGAAAAGCCGCCTTGCACCTGTTTTCTAAACAGTTTCATAATGATTTCAGCTTCGATGTGGAGGTCCTTTTCCTGGCCCAGAAACTGGGTTATCGTATTAAAGAAATCCCTGTAGTAGTTGAATACTCAGGAGGGCCCAGTAGCGTTAAGTTACTGAGGGATTCCTTCAGGATGTTTTGGGAAGTCTGGCACATTAAATTAGATTACTGGCGGGGATGTTATCGATTAGATGAAGTTCTACGGATTTAACTCTCCCTGATTATGACCATCGAGATTAACCATCTTACCAAAAGATACGGTAACATCACGGCGGTATCTGATCTGACTCTCCAGATTGCTCAAGGGGAATTTTTCGGGTTTTTAGGTCCCAACGGAGCTGGGAAAACAACGACCATAAAAATCCTGGCCGGATTGTTAAAACCAACCTCAGGAACAGTTCGAATTGCGGGTTTTGATATCCAGCGCCAACCTTTGGAAGCCAAACGGGTTATTGGATTCATTCCAGATCGACCGTTTATCTACCCAAAGTTAACGGGACGGGAGTTTCTGAAGTTCGTTGCAGGGCTTTATGAGTTGGAGAGCGAGATCTATCTAAAGCGAATCGAGCGATTTCTAGACATGTTTGAGTTAACCGCCTGGGGAGATGAACTCATAGAGAGTTACTCCCATGGAATGAAGCAAAAATTGGTTATGTCTTCGGCTTTACTTCATCAACCCAGGGTTCTCATTGTAGATGAACCCATGGTGGGATTGGACCCCAAAGGGGCCCGGGTGGTTAAAGAAATTTTTAAACGGGTCAGTCAGGAGGGGACTACGATTTTCATGTCTACCCATAGTTTAGAAGTTGCCGAACAAATGTGCCATCGCATCGGGATTATCCTCAAAGGAAATCTCATTGCCCAGGGAACTATTGGTGAATTACAGCAAATGGCCCAAACTTCCCTGACCAGACTGGAAGATATCTTTTTAGAACTGACCGGTGGCTCCGAGATGCAGGAAATCGCCGTGCTTTAATATCCCCCTATCCTGATCTCCGGGTCCCGAAGAAAATGACCTTTTCCGCCGAACTCGGCCTTCTCTTCCGGCTTAAAAGAAAAACCCTTAAAAACAACCTGACTCACCTCACCGGGGAAAAGGTAACTAAATTTCTTCTCCTCTTAACCCTGACGGTTGGATTTCTCTGCCTGGATTACTTATTCTTCCACCGAATCCTCTCTTACCTGGCAAAAGTTCCCGTGATCGGAACCATTTTGACCGTTCGTCTTTTAAATATGACCTTTCTGACCTTTTTTTCTATGCTCCTTTTTTCTAATATCATTACCGCACTCTCGACCATTTACTTATCCACGGACCTTAGCCTTCTCCTCTCGTCTCCTATCCGAGTTACTTCCGTGTTTATTTCCAAGTTTATAGATACCATGCTCCATAGCTCATGGATGATCCTCATTTTTGGTTTTCCTATTTTTATGGTTTGCGGTCAGGTCTATGAAGTTCCCTTTTTTTATTATCTTCTCATTCCGGTTATTCTGATTCCTTTCCTGATTATACCGGCGAGTTGGGGGATCGGGATAACGGTTCTCCTCATGCGATTCTTTCCGGCCAAGCGAACCCAGCAAGTTTTAACAATTCTGGGTGTGCTGTTGGCCGGAATAATGGTTATATTTTTCCGGTTTTTAAAACCGGAACAGCTTATTCAAGAAGTAGGAGTTACCGAACTCTTGCAGTACCTGAGTCAGTCCCGGATACCCTCCTCTTCTTATCTGCCCAGTACCTGGGCCACTGAAGCCCTTATGGGTATCATCGAAAAAAAGCCCCAAGCAGTTGTTAGAAACCTCTTCCTGCTGGGTCTGGGGGCCTCTTTTTCCTTTGGGTTTATCCTTCAATTGGCCACTCGATTCTATTATGAGGGCTGGTCCGGTTCCGCAGAATCTAAAACGGTTAAAGCAGTTCAATGGCAGACTTCACCGATTGATACCCTCCTTTCATCTCTTACCTTTCTCCACCCTGTCACCCGGGCTCTACTGATGAAAGACCTGAAAATTTTCTGGCGGGACACCTCCCAATGGTCTCAATTACTCATGTTAGGAGCCCTCTTGATTATTTATTTCTTCAACATTCGAAATCTCCCATTGGATAACGTTTATCTCAAAAATCTGGTCTCTTTTCTAAATCTCGGTCTGGCCGGGTTTGTCCTTGCGGCCTTAGGCTCAAGATTTGTTTATCCCACGACCAGTCTGGAAGGAGAAAGCTTTTGGGTCCTTCACAGTGCTCCTCTGGATTACCGCCGATTTCTGCTTGAAAAATTTTTTCTCTTCTTATTCCCCCTTATATGTCTGGCCGAGGTATTAGTTGTAGTATCCAATCTCCTTCTTAAAGTAGATCCTTACATGATGGGACTGTCTGTAATCACCATTTTTTTTATTACCTTGGGGTTAACCGGTTTGGGGGTCGGGATGGGAGCCCTATATCCTAAGTTTATCAATGAAAATCCCGCGCAGATAGCGACCAGCCTTGGTGGAATCCTTTATATGATTTGTAGCCTGGGTTATATTGGATTGATAATTGTTTTAGAGGCCCGACCGGTTTATGTTCACTTTTCAGAACAGCTATTTTTCCGCTCTATAGGCGGGGTTGAAGTTTATATCTGTTATGGAGTCGCCTTACTATCCAGCCTGTTAGTGACCGTCCTGCCCATTCGAATGGGAATTTCTGCATTGAAAAAATTAGAGTTGTAGAATTGGACTCCTAATAATTACTAAAAAAATACTTGCTTTTTGTCTCCAGAGCGCGCTACACTAAAAGCAAATCCTTTAAGTTTTTAGTTAAAGGGAGGGAAATCTATGAAAGTCTTGGCAGGCCTTGCAGTTAGTTTTCTAATCCTTTTATGGGTAAACAATCCGGTTTCTGCCAGGGTATACAAGTGGTATGACCGCAACGGGGTTGTGCATTTTGCCAATAAGTTTCCTGACCAGGCCCACGAAAAGGATGGGGTGTTTTCCCTTGAAGAAGTAGACGTATCGGAACCTTCAGGTGCCGTATCTTCTTCAAGCTTGCTGGTCCTGAGTGCTCAAGCTTATTGGAGTGATGGGCGAGTTACGGTGGTAGGGGAAGTGCAAAATAATACTTCGTCCCAATTGGTGGATCTAAGACTTCAGGTGGTAGGTTATGATCTTTCTAATAAGCTTTTTAATATGACCTGGGTCACTCCAGACCCTTCGGTCCTGGATGTGGGAAAATCCGGGACTTTTAAAACCTATCTGGAAGATCCTTATCAATCTATTAATGGGGTAGAAATCCGATGGGTTGACACGGAAAATATCCAGAGAACCCTTTCAACGGTTTATGTTACAAAACCCGGAACGGAATCCCCTGCAACTTCCCAGAACGTATACACACCCAGACAAGAAGCCCCTATAACCGGCGCACCTTATTCATCCGCACCTTCCAGTCCGACACCTTATTACGGTACCCCGGGGGGATATGGGTCTATGATGTATGGGTTTGCTCCTTATCCATTCCCCGTTTATGTTCCTTATTCCTATGTATATCCGGGTACGGTTATCTATAACAAAAAAGTATTTATTTGTCATCGCTGTGGAATACCACCTAAATCACCTTTTCGTTTCGACCCACCTGTTCGCTTTAATCCCCGGGTTATGCCGCAGAGTCCTGCAACTCCTATTCAGGAAGGAAAAGCAAAGGGAGGCCCGGATGTTTATCGGAGAAACCGTTAACTTTTCTTCGGAATTAAGCTATGAGATCGAGAACGGGTATGATAACCCTTGAGGGTAAAGAGAAAAAACTGATCACCCTTCTTATCATCAGCCCCATTCTTTTAGTCCTGGGGATTTTCATGGTGACTTTTTTCCAAAAAACCGGTACAAGCCAGCCCCTGCAAAAACTGGAACCTCTGCGGGAAGGATCTCCGGCTCTGAACTTTACCTTTCCTGACCTGGAAGGCCGGTCGGTGAGCTTGAGTGACTTCAAAGGCAAAGTGGTTTTTGTTAATATCTGGGCAACCTGGTGTCCGACCTGTGTCGATGAAATGGCTTCCATGCAGCAGCTTTACGACCGGTTCAAAGGAAGAGATTTCGAAATCCTCTCAGTGAGTATCGATGCGTTGGGAGAGCAGGTTGTGGTTCCCTTCATGAAAAAGCATCAATTGACCTTCCCGGTTTTATTGGATCCGACCGGAAAAATCAAAAAGCTTTATGCAACTACCGGAGTTCCCGAGAGTTTCATTGTAGATAAAAATGGAATCCTCGTACTAAAGGTTATAGGACCTCAAAACTGGGCAGCCCGTGAAGTTGTTACTTACTTTGAGAATCTTCTCAAACAGGGATCATCCTGATCCTTTATCCTCCTAACCGTTGTTGCAGGTGCTGACAGAAGCGGAGTAATTTCTTGAAGTAAACCCCAGATTCATCTCTAACACTCCTTGATAGGGTTAGGGAGATTTCTTCAACCCCGTAAACTCTCTACTAGGCTGACGGGGTTAGGAAAACAGGCCCAGGCTCCTCGTTGTTTAACAGTGGTAATAAACTTCTCCCGTTCGTTCCTCCCTTTCGGCCATACGGCAGCTCCAAAGAGCACCTTTGCAGCCTGTGCTGCTTCCAGATCGGCCAGTGAGTCTCCAATATAGAGAGCCTGGGAAGGTGAAAGGCCCAATGTGGAGAGAGCTAACAGGGTGCCTTCTGGACTGGGTTTGGGATTCTTCACTTCATCATCTGTTACCACTACCTCGAAAGAACCTAAGTTGGACTTGGAAGAGGTAATGGTCCAGGCTCCTCGACTTTTCCCTGTCACGATTCCCAGAAGATACCTTTGCCCCCGCAGGTTCTTCAGCATATCCAGGATACCCGGATAAGGACCTTCAAACAGAGTATCATGGAAGGATCCACAATGAACCAGAAACTTTTCTGAATACGCCTGGATATGTTCTTCTCCAACCACTTTTTGTAATACATCACGCTCCGAACCGGGTTTTAAAGCTATAATATCCTGCTCCGATGGCAGGTAACCCAGGTAGGATGCCAGGGTGTGTCGATACGCAGTAAGGTATAGTCGCCAGGTATCGATTAAAGTTCCATCCAGATCAAAAAGAACACAACGAATCATAGGGCTACCTTGCTAAAGTTAAGGCTATGTAACTCTTTGTCTTTACCCTTACACCCCTTTCTGGGGGAGTTTTTTGACCTGGCCCCTCCAATTCCCTTTCCCTCATAGGAAAGAGTTGGAACCCAAGCTACCTCCGGGTTCTTCCTTCCCGCCCCCCTCGATCCCCCCGCATGCAGGGGGAAGGGGTCAGGTTAGAAAAAACTACCCTTGAAAGCTCCACCCTTTCCGAAGCTTCGGGAGAGGGACCGGGGTGAGGGCAAAGTAACAGGTTCAGGTTTCAGATGAAATATCCGATATTCTAGACTCTGTCAACGCACGATTTAGGCTTTCCAGCAATCTTGAATTTTCTCCTACATAACGGTATTCAAGAAAAAACGCCCGGATATTGAGAATAACGGCCAGAATCGCGAAAAATCCATGGATCCAACCGGGGATAAGGAGGGTATGGGCTGCCGAACCCATGGCGACAACGGCGATGGTAAGAAGAGTGGAAAGGAGTACGAAAGGAAAAACTCTGGCTTTGAACAGGCGGGTCTTCTGAATATAATCGAAGCCTAAGTTGTTGGCGAGAACGGCTTCTTTAACGCTTAAACCAGAACCGATGAAGTGGGTAAAGACAATGGAGTGGACAACACAGGCGAAGAGAGCCGTGAGCAATCCGGCTCCGATGTGATATTGAAAAAGCCAGAGGGATTTCATTGCAACAAATCCGAGAATAACCGTGATACTAAAAGCAAGGAAGTTCAGGATAGCCAGAAGGACAAAAATGAATTGCATGGGTTTCAGGAATCAGAGATCAAAGGTCGGAGACCGCTTTAACTCTTAGTTCTGATCTCTGGTTCCTGATGTCTAAGTAAGGTTTTTTTCCAGTTGAGTCCGAATTTCGTAGAGATAAACGTTATCTGTAATTTTCTGTCCTTTTATATCCGTAACATAGAACACGTCGATAACCTTGTTGGCCTCCGTGTTGATTTTAGCCAGGTAAATATCCAAACCCAGACCGGTTAAGGTTCGAGCGATGGTGTAGAGAACACCCAACCGATCTTCGGTAATGACTTCTAGAATGGTATGGGTACTGGAAGCTTTATTATCGAACCGAATTTCGGTAGGAATTTGAAGCGCCTGAGGCCTTTTACTGGGATGGGGCAGGGACCCTGCTTTAAAGAGGGTTTCTGTAAGGCGCGCACCGGTGAGCACGGAAGTTAAATCCTCTTCAAATCGTCTCAATTTACCGGGGCTGGGAGGTTCATCGGGATAGAAATCGGAGATCCACAGGGTATCCAGGGCAACGCCGTCCTTTCGGGTATAAATTTCTGCTTTGAGAATGTTAATCCCGTTTGCCGCCAGACAACCTGTAATATCGGCGAAAAGGCCGGGTCGGTCGGTGGTACAGACGGTCAGGGTCAGATACCCGGTTTTTGGATCTTGTGCGTACCAGGTTTTGAAAATTTTTTCTCCTCGTTCATTGATCAACCGAAGATGCTCTAGGATAATCTCGACAGGGGTTCTATAAAAATAACTAGAGGGCATGGTATCCAGGTGATATTGAAGCTTGGCTTCATCGTACTGACCGCGGAGTTGTTCTCGAAGCGAATCCAGGATACTGGGCTTTTGGACTTCTGTTAGATCTTCTTCAAACTTTTGTCGGGTTAGATTGTAAAGCTCCTGGAGTAAAGTCGAATTCCAGCTATTCCAAATATTCGGTCCTACGGCCCGTATGTCGGCATAGGTCAGTAGATATAACATGCGGAGATTATCCGCAGAACCCAACTCCTGGGCAAATCGCGTAATAACTTCCTCATCGTAAATATCTCGCCGGGTGGCCAGCTTGGACATGCTTAGATGTTTGAGAACCAGAAACTCAACGGTCTTTATATCCTCTTCCCTGGCTCCGAGCCGGGTTAAGACATTTCTGGCAATCTGGGCCCCGACCTGGGAATGATTCTCTTTGATATGCTTACCGATATCGTGAAATAAGACTCCCAATCTCAGGTTAGCCGGTTTCTTTATCTGGGTGAAGATCTCGACCAGGGGTTTCAATTGGGGGTCTTCGGATTCGGTGAGTTCTTCCAGATTCCGTAGGGCGATCAACGTATGTTCATCGACGGTATAATGATGGTAGAGGTCAAATTGAACCCGACAGGTAATATTTTTAAATTCCGGGATGAACTTCTCCAGAAATCCCGAGCTTTGCATAGCCCGAAGAATTCTATACAGATCCCTACCGGATTCGAAGAGGGATAAGAAGAGCTGATTAACCCGCTTTGAAGCACGAAAAGCGTCATCAACCAAATGTAAGTTAGACCTTATGAGGCGGAGGGTGTGATCGCTGGGAATGGCACCAACTTTTTGAGCAATAACAAATACCTCCATCAATTTCTCCGGGTTTTCTTCAAAAATGTTTTTGTTTCCTTTATCCGGAAAAATTGTACCATCGTAAACTGCAAAACCGTTGTTGAGGCTTCTTGTTCTCAGTTTAGCGATCAATCGCCGGGCCCTGGATTTATTTTTACAGGCTTTACGCATAAAGATAGAGGTAATGTCTGCAATCTTTCGAGATTGACAATGATATTGCTCCATAAACTCCTCAACGGCCAGAGAAGAAGAAGTATCTTTGTACCCTAGAAAACGGGCCACTTCGGTCTGTACGTCCACGTATAGCACATCGGCTTTTCTACCGGCTAGGAAATGGAGATGATTTCGTATTTTCCAGTAAAATTCCAGGGCATTTACAATCTCGTGACGATCTTCCTCCAACAGATATCGTTCCCCGACGAGATAATCCAGATCCGAAGTCCCAAATTTAGCCTGGGAAACCCACCGTATCTCATGGATATCTCTTAAACCTCCTGGACCCTCTTTAACATTGGGTTCCAAAATACATCGAGAATCTTCATATTTCTTTAATCGGGCTTCTCGATCCAGAAGCCTGTTTTTAAGATAGGTATCCAAAAGGGAGGTTCCGATCAGGTTCATGGCCTTTCGATAGTATTCGTCATAGAGTTCCCGAGTTCCAGCCAGATAACGAGAATCAAGAATAGCCGTTATAATCGTATGATCGGTGGGCATAAGCTTGATCACCTGATCGATGGATCGACAACTGTTTCCAATTTGAAATCCCAAATCCCAGAGCATATACAGAATCCGCTCGGTGATCGTCTCCACAAAAGGGGTCATGGTATAAGGATACAAAAACATGATATCAATATCCGAATACGGATTTAACTCCCGCCGCCCATATCCCCCCAGTGCAATCAAAGTACACTCAGAACCCAGTCGGGTCATCTTCCGTTGATATTCTTTCACGGCCCGATTAAACAGGTTGATCAAAACCGCATCCAGTAAACCCGTATATTCTCGAACGACCCATTCCCCCCTGACGCCTCTTTCATGATCCTGTCGGATTTTATCCTTATACTCCCTGATAAAGGATTTATACACTTCAAAATCGATTTGCCGTAACTGAACATCCCGTTCCAGCTCCTGGGTCTGGGAATTGGTTTGAAGCCAGGCCTCCTCCGCCTGATTTAGCCGCTGTGTGAGTTGGGTTTTGAGATCCGATACCATAAAATTATGATTTATCCGCCGTCCGTTGCTCCTGGCCTGTAAGGGTGAAAACAAATATCTTAAAAAAGAAATGAAAGCTTTCCATCACAAACAACGGTTCACGGGCTATTTTTAAAGTTTTTTATAACTCAACACCTGTCGATAGAACCAACAGCCGCCGACATAAATACTATTAAAGATTAATATAAATTTGACTAAAAAACAATTTCTTTTAAATTTTCTTAATTCTTTTTATAATAGAACCCAATATTTTCGATTTCAAGGAGCTTTTTCCTTTTTCAGAAGAGAAAGGAAATAACTTTTGCATTTTCTGGAGCTTGGGTAACTAATAACTTCCTAAATAAATAAAGCAGTGGCCAGGCAAAGGTATACCTTAAATTTAAACCGGCTAAAAACTTAACCCCGGTTCGAAGAAGAGAGGGGGAAAAAATGTTGGGTTCAGTTTTTCTCTTGACTTCCCTTTAAGCCCACTTTATGATGAGTATATCTTAATTATTAATAACTTACTAATAAGGTCCTTAACAGAGATCTTTTAAAGCAAATGGGATTTTCTAAAGATTCAAGATGGGAGGAAGGTGGGTCGTGTTAGATAAGGATAAATTAGAGTACTTTAGAGAACAGCTTCTTAAAGAACGGGCAAATCTTTTACAGGAGGCCAGTAAAACTCTCAGTGAAGGGGTTCTCCTTGAAAACAGTAACATACCCGATTATGCAGATATTGCCTCCCTGGAGTCTGATAGATTATTCTTATTGAGGTTGAGAGAGCGGGAACGGAAGCTTATAAGAAAAATTGACCAGACCCTGGAACGTATTGAAAATGGAACCTTCGGAATTTGTGAGAATTGTGGGAAACAAATCGGCGAGGAAAGGCTCAAAGCGAGACCGGTTACGACCTTATGTATTTCTTGTAAAACTAAACAAGAAAGGCAAGAAAGGGAATAATTTCCGATTTTTCCAGGATCCTACTGAATGAATTTACCGAATCTGCTTACGATTTTGCGTATCCTTCTTATCCCGTTCTTTATCATTGCCTTATCTTATCAATATCAGGGTTTAGCCTTAGTTGTCTTTGTCTGTGCAGGCCTGACCGATGCCTTGGATGGGTTTATTGCTCGTACTTTCCAGCAAAAAACTTTAATAGGAGCCTATTTGGATCCTATTGCCGATAAACTTCTACTGGGAACTTCGTTCGTTACCTTAACGGTTCTTTCTTTTCCTAATAAAATCCCCTTCTGGCTTACCATTGTTATTATCAGTCGAGACGTTATCATACTTTTGGGTATTGCCATCCTTTTTATGCTGGGTAAAAAACTGGTTATTGCACCCTCCTTACTGGGTAAAAGTACCACCTTTTTTCAGATTCTTATTATTGCCGTCGTTCTCCTTTTTAATTATATGGCACGACCCATCCCTCAGCTTGTTACCCTATTAGCCTGGATAACTTTAGCAGTTACCGTCGTTTCAGGCTTGGACTATCTTTATAAGGGAATCAAGCTTCTCAACGAGGTCGGAATGTAGGTAGAATTAAGGAAGGGAGGGAAAGAGAAGGTAGGAGAAAGGGAGAATAGATCCCCTTTCTCCTATTTTTCCACTCTTCAACTCTCCTACTCTCGACATTGGATTACCTTTTCATCGGTCTCTGGATTCTGCTGGGTACTATCCTTATTGCTATCATCGGACACCCTTTATGGTTATTGTATGCAGCCCTCCTTCGGAAAATTTTCAAGATAGGTAAAAAGCCTTCGATCCACGTGCCTCCTGAATCCGGGGGCCCAACTGAAAAAGAATGGCAAACCCGATTTTATTCCCACGTTTTCTCCGGAGAAGGATTGAAATACGTGGCCTACTTTGGGAGCATCGTCTTTGCCTTGGCTTTCATTCTTCTCCTCAAGGATTTTATTGCCCGGCTTCTAACCATTCGGTATGTTCAATTCGGAGGCCTCGTTTTGTTTACCGTATTAACTTACGGAAGCGGGTGGAAGCTCTTTACCCGGACCCATCATCGAATACTGGCTAACGTACTCCTCTTGATTGGGGCCATTCTCTTTCCCGTAAACTTTTGGTACTACCAGGTATATATTCTCGAAATTGAAAGCCGGGATCACTATCTGGTGGGTTTTCTCTGTACTATCTTATATTTTCTAACCGCCGTTCGACTCTCCCATGTAATTTTTTCCTATCTGGTTCCGCTGGGGTTTTATGTTTCTTTACTCCTTTTCCTCTACCGGCTTGATGAAGAACTGGAGTGGTTTATTCTTGTTTCAACCCTTATGGCCGTGTTCTATGCTTACCTGGCAGAGTATTTACAAAATCAGAATAAACCTTTTTTCAAATACCCTTTGATCATGACCTCCCTAACAGGTCTTCTCTTTTCTGCAATCAGCTTTCCGTTTCTTAAATCCATGGAAAATACCTACTTACCTGTCTACCTGTTTATTTGTGGGATTTTGGTCCTCTATAAAGTGACCCAGATTCAACTGGATTTCCGCTATTTATTCCTGGGTATTCCCTTCGTAGGGATGATTTATACTAAATACCTTACACAGTTTGATTTAGCCTCCTATTGGATAGGTATATTCTTCTCGACTCTCTCTCTGATAATGGCCGTGATTCTGTGGCTGCTTAATTATAAGACCTTCCTAAACACCGGATTCTCAGCTCATAGGGATTTACATACCCCCGGGTTTTCCGATTCCCAAACTCCTTTAAACCGTAAGAATTTAAAGGCCTTACCTCTCCTCTTTCTGGCCGTGACGCTTATGATCTTTTCATTTCCCATGGACTTTGCTTCTTATGTCTATCTGGTCTATAAGTCAATCTCTTTGTATGAAGTCAGTCGGCTGTATTTGAATATGAATTTTTCCTTTGATCTTCTGGGAGAAATGTGGAAGGGACTCCAAATATCCATTTACTACCTGGGCCATTTCTCCTTCATGAGTATAGTTATTCTATTTTCCATGTTATTTACAGCCATAAGTGCCGCAATATTGGGCAGAATAATTCTGTCAAGGATTCTTGGATTTTATAGTATTCTGGCTTTTTTAGGCTTTTTTACAGTGACTTTAATTAGATTCCGGCATCCCCTCTTATATCTGGAGTATTATTTTTTGTTTTACTTAGGCCTTGCCGTTCTATCATTATTCCTTCTCCTGGGTTTATCTCAAAAATCAGGGGAAATATCCCAAATTTTTACTCCTCCCCTTTATACCCTGACGATTGTCTCTCTCCTGATTTCTTATGTACTGGCCGGACGCTATTTCAATTTCTCCCTGGACCGAAACTTCGATTACTATCTCTGTACCCTCTCCCTGTTTGGGATTATAATTCTCGCTCTAACCCATTCAAAGGGCTTCGGGGAGTTTCCTCGGGCCAGATTATTCGGAGCCTTAGCTACGATCGTTCCTGTATGTTTGAGTTCCTTCGTAGACTGGACTTCTTATACCTTTTTTATTTTTGCTACCATTACCCTGGCACTTATTTATTTAGTCTATGGCTGGATCCGACAGGACATGATTTTTGCCTTTCTAGGTATTCTATTTTTACTCATTCAGGTGATTTATATTTTAGCCACGGTACAGCCGGGCCAGGTTTTGATAAAGCTGATCCTGTTAACATTGGGAATGATTCTGATCGGTTTGGGCATTTACCTGAAAAAATGGAGTACCCGGATGCATCTTTTGCCCTTTGTCTTTTGCTTTTTGTGTTACTCTCCGGCATGGGGAGCCAGTCCGGCAGACACCAAATCTAAACTCGACAGGTTGGTAAAAATGTCACTCATCAATCCCGAGGATGAATTACTCAAAGCCCGGATTCGAAGATATGCTATCGAAAACCAACTTCCTGTTCCCGATCTTCCCATTTCTGAGGTGAGGAATCAATTCCACCGAGTCTTCCTGAAAGACAATCTGGCCGTGGTAACAGCAGCCAGGGCCATTGAAGGAACACTCCAACTGGATGCCTTACGACAACGTATTTATCGGCGGGAACCTCAAGATATAGAAGTTACGACCCTTCAACCTGTCCTGATAAGGTCCTACAATTATCAAACCCTCCTGGAAAAAAAGGGCCTTTCCCGTCCTATACCCCACATCGCCCGAATAGTACCCGAAGATAAAATTTATGTGGGTTTTAAAAACTTCAGGTCACTCTACCAGTTTATTAACCTGTGGGATACCTTTGTGGTCCAGGCCCTCAATTACCTGATGACTTCTGTGTCTGTTGAACCGGTAAGAGGTCTTCTGGAATCCCAACTGGGAATATCAGAAAAAATAGTAACCACGCCGGAATGGAACGATGTGGAAGAAATAGCCCTTCTTTTCGGTGATCCTTATCTACAGGAAGGAACCGATATAAGCCTGATTGTTCGATTTAGTCGAGAAGATTCTTTAAAGGCTGTTCAGAAACTTCTCTTAGAAGACAAACAAGAACCCATTCCGACATTGCCGGAAAAGTCTTTTACCGAGAATCTCCTTATCGGAACGTCTCCTTCAGCGCTTTCCCAAGGAGATCTTGGGAAGAAGACCATTATCAGGTCCATGAATTCGTATTTGATTATCTCCAACGATGCCCAGGTTGTCGACCGGATCCAAAACGGACAAGATAAAAAGCTGGCAGAGAGTCTGGATTTTCTCTACCTTTACAACTTAAACTTACCGGGTAAAGATGGATTTTTCTTTCTGGGTGAAGGATTTATCCGAAAGCTGACGAGTCCGGCTTTTAAAATCAAAGACCTTCGACGGCATACCTGCCATCTTATTCTGGAAGATCTTCAAACGGCCTCCCTTCTTTTTTCCGTTGAAAACCGCCGTTCGGAACCTGTGACCATCTCAAAGCTTACAACAGGAGGGTATTTACCCTATCTTCCCCTTTGTCCGGATCGAGGCGAATATCAACCGGATGATACCGGATACGGCTTCGCCTGTTCCATTCACGGTCGCCCGAACTCTTTAACTCATTTAGAATCCCTCTCCGTCCATAAAATCACCCAAACCGAGCGTACAGAATATGAGCGGTTTAAGGCCCAATATGAGAGTTACTTCAGTCGATTTATAGACCCCATTGGAGTTGGAATCGGTCTGGAAGACCACGCGCTTCAACTGAGTACGGTAGTACTTCCCCTGGTCAACGATCCTCTCTATACCCATCTCCTTCGCTATATGGATCGAAGCATACCGACCTCTTTGAAAGATCCAATAGAAGGGCCATCGAAATTTTTTGTTTTTAACAACATTACTCCGGATTACGGTATAACTACGGCTATTCGAAGTTCCATGTTGAAAAATATCTTAAACACTGGCTTATGGCCGTCAAATTACGCTTATTTTCATCGTATCCTGAAGACCTATCTGGATGATAGTATTTTTGGTAATGAACTGGTGGTGGGGGTTTTTGACTTTAAGTTCCCCGGAAAGATTCCTAAAGATCTTAAAGAACTTGCCCGGGCTCAGATAGAAGTTCCTCTGTTTCTTATCCAAAATTTAGAACAGGAAGGAAAGGCCTGGGAATATTTGCAAGTGCTCTTTCCCCTGGCATCCACCGAGAGTTATAAAGGGATTGAAATCAAAAAAGTTAATATCGTAGGCTATTTGAATATCTACGGCACGATAGTCCGAAAATTATTCGTATTATCGACCTCTTCCGAAGCCATCAAACGAATTATAGATTTTCCCCAGATCTCCCGGCAGAAGGGTCATCTTCTGGAGGTATCGATGCCAGAGGTTGATCTTCAGACAGAAATTAATTTTGATAAAATTCCGCAGTTGCAGGGATATTTGCTTCAACTGGTTAGGAACCAGATGAAGGGGTCCTGCAAGGAAAATCTGGTTACCTTACAAAATCTGTTGGAATTATCTGGAGGTCCGAAATCAGGTCTGGACGATTCCGAAGTGATTCAAGACTTACTCAAATTTGGAAACGTAAAGCGCCCGCTGTTTTGTCCAGAAGGAGGCCGATACTTCATTGAAAACAACCAGGTCTATTGTTCTATCCATAATTCCTTGGAAAACTATGTAGAGCCTGAGGAAATAACCGAGAAGTTTTTTCTCCTGCCTCTTTTTACAAAGCTTGAGAAACTTTTGACCCAGCTTCATTTTATGGAGGATGGAATCCTCTCACGAGTTGAGCTTTTTTTCAAATAAAGCCATTGACAACTTTTTCTCCAGGCTGTTTTATATTTCTAAAGCAGGGATAAAACATTTGCCGGGCAGACCCAGAAAGTCGATACCTGAACGACCGGTGAGGGTCTTATGTCAAATCAGAATTGATTTTACATTCTAAAATAGAAATTCCGCAAAGTAGCTATGAAGGACACCTTGCTATCCGAGAGAAGACCTTTTATGAAAAAAAAGATATGGCTGCTGAGTCTCCTAATATTCCTGGGAATTGCTTTGGGTATTGGTCTTTTTATTGGGCTCCCCTTTTTTCTGGTAACCGGAAATGAAACCATTGAAAAAGACTTAGAACTTCCAACGGCGCCGGAAAATACTTCCCATCCCCAGGGCTCTCCATCCCCGGAAAAAGAGGATTCTCAATTGGCCAGGAAGATTTCCTCCTACATGCGCCAGATGGCCATACAAAAATTTGAACGAAATCTGCAATCCGAGGATTTTGCCTTACCGAGCCTCTCTGGGGATGAGGTTCGATTAAGTGATTTTCGTGGGAAATGGATTCTTTTAAACTTTTGGGCAACCTGGTGCGGTCCTTGTCGGGAAGAAATGCCCTCTATGGAGAAACTTTATCAGGAGTTTAAAGATCAAAATTTTGTCATCTTGGCTATTTCCATTGATCAAGAGGAAATGGGAGTGGTAGCTCATTTTGCAGATGCCTTTCATTTGAGTTTCCCGATTCTATTGGACCCAAAACAGGTAACCACTTCCACCTATGCGGTGAATTCTATTCCCACCACTTATGTAGTGGATCCCAACGGGATGATTATCGGAGGAGCCCGAGGTTCTCGTAATTGGGAAAGTGAAGCCGCACGCAATCTGATCAAGGTTTTACTGGAGACTTCACAGAAATCTCGGAGTTAAAATACCGTCCATTGAAAATGTACAACGTAAAACTGTTAGTACGAGGAACGGGAGCGAGGTCAAAGGTTATAAAGATGAATCCTATAGAGGATAATCTCTTTGACTTACAAACTCCTCGTAATTTCGCTTCTCGTAGTAACAGGAGGCCCTTCTAAGGGAAGTAAGCCTATGTCTAAACTACCTCTTACGCTTGCATGTTGGGATTACGACCGGGTTAAACCCTTGATGCTCAAGCAAGTAGAACCTGAAGGAATTGCCTTAAATCTCTTGCCTTATGCGCCTGACGATTCGGTCTGGAGAATGGTTCGAGGTCAGGAATATGATGCTTCAGAGATGACCATGGGAACCTATGTACTTTTAAGATCTTTAGGACAGGCTCCTTACATTGCTATTCCAGTATTTCTGGCCCGATTCTTCCCCCATTCCGGTATTTTCGTCAATACCAAATCCAATATCCATGAACCTGCAGATCTGCGGGGCAAAAAGGTAGGAGCTCCTCAATATCAAATGACCACAGCGGTCTGGACTAAGGGGATTCTTCAGCACGATTATGGGGTTATGCCAGAAACCATAAGCTGGTATTTGGGACGGGCCGAAGTTGGACTCGATCTTCCACCCAATATAAAGTGGCAACTGATTCCCCAGGGAACCGGAAAGATGCTGGCAGATTTGCTCATTGAAGGAGAATTAGATGCGTTATTCATGCCTCGGGTTCCACCGAAATTCAAAAATGGCCCTCCTCATATCAAACAACTCTTTGCCAATCCCAGACAACTTGAAATCGAGTACTACAAGCGCACAGGTATCTTCCCCATTATGCACTGTGTGGTTATTAAGGAATCTCTTTATCGAGAAAACCCCTGGATTGCTTTCAGTTTGTATCGGGCTTTCTGCAAAGCTCGGGATATCTGCTATGAAGATCTGGATCAGACGCTGGAAGGACTGAAATATATGGTTCCCTGGTTAGATATACATATGAACGATGTTCGTCAAATTTTGGGAAAAGATTTCTGGCCCTATGGAATCAAAGCCAATCGGAAAGTGTTGGAGACCTTCATAGAATATATGCTGGAACAGCACCTGATCAAGAAGAAACTTTCGGTGGAAGAGTTGTTCTGTGAGACTACCCTGGATACCTGATTTTTAAGGAAGTAATGACACATATACACTGGCATAAAGAGTGAAAGCTCCGGCGGGGCAATCGTCGGGTCGTAGCCTTCGATTCCTACCGAAGATGAGAGAAGAGAGTCGAAGAGGAACAGGTACAAGACCTGCCCCTACTGTGTAGGGATGCCCCTTGTGGGTAACAACCTTTGATCCGATATCCTGGGAGTTTCGTAGCCTGTGAAACTCCGGTATTGTCTTTATAAATAGATCGCTCTTATGGGGCTAAAAGAGTCGGGGTTGGGACCGTATTGCGAGAAGTGGGTTCTCCCCGTGGGACTTTCCTGGTAATTTAGGAGTTACGCGAGTGTTCAGGAACGGATCGGTGGTAGGTTCGAACGGTCTTCCCTGCGAGAGGCCCACGTACCGCCGCCTCGTGCCGGTAGTTGTATTTGATATCTCCCTCGCGCTGTTGCTCCTCGGTGAACCAGATGTTAAAGTCGAAGTTGAAGTCGCTGCCGAACGAGGACACGCAGGGAAACGTCCACCCCATCCGCCGCTTGTACGCCTGCAGCTTCGCGAGGGGCGCCCGCGACACCGCCCAAAGCATGACGTCATGGTTGGCCAAGTGGACGACGAAACCGTTGAAGCCGTCTGCAATTGCCGAGCAGGATGGACAGCCAGCCATCTAGTCGAGCCCGAACATGAAGTGGTAGACGAGGAGTTACGAGTGCCCTCGGAAGAGGGCTACCGGCGAGGCGTTCCCCTCGTCGGTCTCAAATCGATACGCCTTATCGATCCGAACCCATGGCAGCTCCTGCCGTCGCCACGCCAGTTCGTCGCTGTGCCGCATGAGCCCCCTCTCCGCCTCGAGCAGCTCAAGCCGAGCCGCAAGCCACTCTTCACGTGCCCCAGTCTTGTGTCTAGTCATCGTTCTTATCTCTGTATGGTTAGTTGTCAAACCTGCCAAGTGGTCTAACGCCCAGCATGCAGCGGACGTTAGCCTCCCGTCCTCGCTTCCTCGTGTTGCATGAGCACGTCTCGAATCTCGCCAGGGTGTTGCGCCACTGCTCATCGCCAACGGCCAAAGCCACCGTGGGCGTTCACCGCCTGCGTCCATTCGTCTAGATAGCGGCGCTTCACCCTGTCCTGCTCCGTATCCTGGCCCTTGGTTTCCAACACGAGGCAATCTCCGTTCCTCAGCCGTACTAAGAAATCAGGGCGATACTTCCGCACGACCCCGCGGTAGACGTAGAGCACTTCAAACCCGAGATGGTCGTTCTTGACCCAGGCCGCCACCGCGTCGCTACCATCAAGCATGAAGGCGTCGGATGCCTCCCAGGTGCTGTCGTACACGCAGACGTTGATGTGCGACTTGCGCGTGCGCTCGCAGGGCTTGCCCGTGTACCAGGTGCGCATGTCCCCCGTGGAGCGGATGGGCCGGTCGCGGTCGAAGACCGGCTCCAGCCGCTCGGTGTTCTCCTGTCGCACCACTTCCCACACGTGTTGGACCACCCGGGACATGTTAAGCGTGATGATCAGGCGCCGGCGCAGTTCGTCCTGGTTGAACACCCCCGGCTGGATGACGATGTGATCGGAACGGATAAACTGTTCGACGATTCTTACCAACTGAGCCAGCAAGACCTCGCGGCTACCTTGCCAGGTATGTTTCATCTGGTCGAACACGTCTCGCGCAGTCTCGAAGATGATGCGCTGGGTGCGGAACTCCCGGGCGAGTCGCTCTAGATCGATCCGATCGATCTGGGTCACATCGGGCTTGCCTTCGAGGATCGGCGCCAACTCCGCCACCTGGGCCGTCTGCGCCGCGTCCAGCTCCAGCGGTCGGACCTTTGACCAATCCAACGTCAGCACGGGTTGAAACACGCGCTCGATGCGCACCACGTTCGGCCAGCGGATTTCGAACGCCGCTTTGGCCGGATCGGGTTCAACGGCGGTCTTGGGCATTGGGGGCAGTGGCGGGCCTCCTTCGGTGCCTTCGTGGGGCAGGAAGGTGAAGGGCACGCCGAAGATGTTGACGTACTCCGGCTCGAATAGCCCCGTTTCGGGATTCACCTCATAGGAGGTGCGCCTTAAGCCCCGTCCCACCACCTGCTCGCAGAGCAACTGGCTGGTGAAGGCACGCAGGCCCATGATGTGGGTAACGGTCTTGGCGTCCCATCCCTCGGAGAGCATGCCGACGGAGATGACCTTCTGGATCTTCTCACCGGGCTGCCCCACCTTGCCCACCGTGTCTACCGTCTGTCGCAGCAGTTCCGCCTGTTCGGCCTTGGTCCGCTTACGCTCCGCTGGCATCTGGCTTTCTTCGGCGCTGTCTTCCTCCGGCTCCCTCTCCCCCAGGGAGAGAGTTGGAGTGAGGGTCTCCTCCTGAGCCTCCGCTTCGGCGAGCACCTTCGAGTCAATATGCAGGATGCGCTCGGGGTCGCACAGCTCGTCGATGTGGATGCGGCGCGAATCGAAGGCGTGCTTCACGCGAGCTGCAGTCTCGGTGCGGTTGCAGACGGTGATCATTACCGGCGGCGTGGACATCCCGGCCGCGCGCCACGCCTTCCACGCCTCGCGCCAGTCGTACCCGAGCAGGTAGTAAGCGTTGAGCACAAGATCGGGCAGCGGCTCCTCCGGCTTCGCACGGCGGTTGAGGTCATCCTTGACATCCGGGTCGTTGTAGATGTGGTAAAGGCGAGACTTGTAAGTCCTGGCATCGGGAACGGCATCGTCGCGCACCACAACGCGCGGGGTCTTCACCAAGCCCGACTCGATGGCGTCGTTCAGGCCGAAGTCGCTGACGATCCAGCCGAAGAGCGCCTCCTCGCTGCTCTGCTTGCCCGAGGGCGTGAAGGGCGTGGCGGAGAAGTCGTAGCATTTGAGAATGCCTCGCGCGCGATGCAGCCGGTCTAGGCCGCCGATCCACACGGTGGCTTCCTCGGCGCTGTCCTTGAGGTCGCGCTGGCGCAGGTACTTGCCCACGGCTTCCCAGTTGACCCGCCAAGCGTGGTGCGCCTCGTCGTTGATGACCAGGATATTGCGGGCGTTAGCCATCTCGCCCAGCACCTCGCGGGTGTAGGCCTCGTCGCTCTTGACCCTGCGCTTGTCCACGCTGCGCCGCTTCTTGACCTGCTCTTCGCTCTCCCAGGCCAGGGCGTGCCAGTTGCGCACGAGCACCTTGCCCTGCCGCAACTTGTCGAGCAAGGCCGAGGGCACGATGTTGAACGCCTCGTAGTAGTTGCCGGCTCCAGCACCGCCAGCCGCTTCTTCACCGTCAGCCCCGGCGCGATGACCAGCACGTTCTTGGAAAAGCGTGCATCCTGCGGGTTGGTGACCTTGTTCAGGATATGCCAGGCGATGACCATGGCCATGACGACGGTCTTGCCCGTGCCGGTGGCCATCTTGCAGCATTGCCGGACGAAGTCTCCGCCGTCGCCCGGAATCTCGATGCCCACCCGCTCGGCGGCAGGCGCTTCCACCAGCCAGATGAGTGTCTCGACGGCTTCCAACTGGCAGAAGAAAAAGCGCCGAGACTCGAACTCCTCCGGATCGCGCCAGTGCTCCAAGAGGCGCTTCGTCATGGTGGTCACGCCAGGATAGCCCGCCTCGCGCCAGGCCTTGACGCGCGGGCGGATTTGATTGACCAGCGGAATCTCGACGAAGATGCCGGGGTCGTCGAAGGACTTTGAACCCGGCGTGGCCACTACGTAGCCTGCCGGGCGGCGGCCTTCCACCAAATCGAAGGTGCGCGTTTCCCGCTCGTAGCGCCAGTGACGCGCGGGCTCTTCATAAGGCGAGTTGATGATCAGACGGTCAATGGTGGTTCGGGCCATACCTATTCCGTCAGCCTGACTGAGGCACCGATTCGAACAGCAGCCGCATTTCCACAGCAGGTGCACGTTTGGACAGATAGAGCATTTCGATGCCAACCACACGATCTTGGTCGTTGTAATCCACGATGATGCCCGGCGAGATTTCTTCCGAACGGCTTGCCGGCGCTTCCGTCAGGGTAAGGTACAGCGCATCGGCTTGTTGATCCACTTTCAGTTTCACGGAATCGTCCTCCTTCGGTCCAAAAATACCGTCAGTCCCCCCTCCCCCCGCATGCGAGGGGATTGAGGGGGGCGGTGTTTTCTTGACATTGATGATCACTCATAACACCCGATTGCCAAACCCAGGGATGCGGGCGAGCCGATGTTCCAGCTTCGGGTCCACCCGCGTCCCCCCTCCCCCCGCATGCGGGGGGATTGAGAGGGGGAATGTAATCCATGCCGCCTCACCCTGGAAGGTCCATCACTTTCAGGCTTTCGATGCCCCGGTCGTCCACGATCTTGACCGCGATGCGCCGGTGCTCGCCCGGCTCGAAGGGGAGCGACACCGTGCCCCGGTAGGCCTCGATCCGCTCCTCGTCGATCTCGGCCTTCAAATTCTTCGCCAGCCGCGCCCAGCCCTTGTTCTCTCCAGCCATCGGGAAGAACACCTGGCGCGGGTAGAGGCTGCGCCCGTCATAGTCAGTATCCAGCATCCAGACGGCGATCTTGTCCGCTCCGCCCGATTCGATCTGACCGGTCTTGGTGTTGTAGTAGTCGAAGCCGTGCACCGAGACACGGTACAAAGCTCCCACACCCTTACTCCCTCTCCCACTGGGAGAGGGTTGGGGTGAGGGAGCGATACACTCCACCTCCACATCTGGCTGGCCGATGAGCCAGAAAGACTCGTTACTCGCACGCTTCTTCTTGAGGTCGTCGGTCAAGAGGTCGGCGTTCATCTGGGCTTTCAGGAGCGTGACGCCCGGCCAGTTGGTTTCGTCAATGTCTTTTGCCGCCTCCGGGTCGAACTGGAAGGCGGCGAAGACGATGAGCCTAGGCTTGGGTACCAGGGTCTGCGCCTCCTCGATCGCCTGGGCCACCTGTCGCTGTTCCAGCGGCGCGTGCTCGGGACCAAATGAGACCACGATGCGCATGGGACTGTAGGCCGGGCCGGTCTCGCGCACCGAATCGGCGCCTTCGTCGCTGGGGCGCGTCTCGCCGTCGGCGTGCAGCCAGCGGCAGCCGGGCAGCGGCTCCAGGCGCGCGAAGCGGATGTATTGCCCGGCCTTGCCGCGGATGCCGGTGCGCAGGAGTTCGTCGCGCCACTCGCCTTGACGCAGCGTCTCGCCGGAGCGGGCGATGGAGGCATCCGCAGCAAACTCCCTTTCCCTTTGGGAGACACCGGCCTCAAACTCCCTCTCCCTTTGGGAGACACCGACCTCAAACTCCCTTTCCCTTTGGGAAACACCGATCTCAAGCTCCCTCTCCCTTTGGGAGACACCGATCTCAAGCTCCCTCTCCCTTTGGGAGAGGGTCGGGGTGAGGGCATCGTGGATCGCCTGCAACACGCCTTCCGTGTTCTGCAGTACGTCGCTGTTCCAAAAGCGCAATACACGGATGCCCTGTTGTTCAAGGAATGCGTCTCGCTTGGCATCTCTCGCTTGTTCATCAAGCTGGTTATGCTGTCCGCCGTCAAGTTCAATGGCGAGGCGCGCTTCGTGACAATAAAAATCAAGCACGTAAGGCTCAATGAGGTGCTGGCGGCGGAACTTGAACCCGGTTAAACGCCGGTCGCACAGCAAAGACCACATCAGGCGTTCGGCATCCGTTTGTTCCTTCCGGAGTTTGCGCACAAAGGCGAGCAATTCTGGGTCGAGCGGTTTTTTGCCCTCACCCCCCACCCCTCTCCCGGGGGGAGAGGGGAGTAGCTCCTCCACCGACTTCACCGTCGGCGCCGGCACCGCCTCGACGGTAAACGGCCCGGTCACGCGCACCTTCTTGCGGTCTATGAGCGGCTGGTCGTAGAGGGTCTCCTGCGGGGCGTGGCGGGCGATGGCTTCGTCCATCGCTTTCTGCATGGCGCGGCGAGCGGCGTGGAAGGCTTCAAAAGGCTTGCGCGCCGCTTCGGGCCAATCGACAGGAAATTCAAACGGCACTTCCCACTCCACCAGCTCGTTGACCTTGACCACCTGCCCGGAGGGCATGGTGAAGGTGGCGCTATCCGGCGCAGCAAAATCCACGAACTCGCCTGCGCGGCCGCCATTGGTCACCTTGAAGCGCGGATACCCCTCACCCGGCCTGCGGCCACCCTCTCCCTGAGGGAGAGGGTTTTCTTCGCTCCTTCCCCATGGGAGAGGGTTTTCTTCGCTCCTTCCCCATGGGAGAGGGTTTTCTTCGCTCCTTCCCCATGGGAGAGGGTTTTCTTCACTCCCTCTCCCACTGGGAGAGGGTTGGGGTGAGGGCAAATTCCCTCCAGGAGAGGGGGCAGGGGTGAGGGATTTGAGCGCCGCATTGATGTCGGCCAGCGCCTTTTCAATCGCCGGGTGCATGCGCGTGTAGATACCGTCGATCTCCGGGTTGTTGGCGATGGACTTGAGCGTCACATGCGGCACGGTCTTGTATTTGAAGCCGTTCCAGACGCCCTGTGTACCCTCACCCGGCCTTCGGCCACCCTCTCCCACTGGGAGAGGGTTCTTTTGGCTCCCTTCCCCGGCAAGAGGGTTTTTTTCTCCCCCTCTCCCAGCGGGAGAGGGGTGGGGTGAGGGATTCTCAGGGTAAGCCAGCTCGTAGTAGTCGAACACGGCGGTCATCAGTCGCTGCCGGGCGATAGCCAGTGCCACACGGGAGGTGTCACAGGTGATCCAGCGCCGGCCCCATTGCTCGGCGACATAGGCCGTGGTGCCGCTGCCGCAGTTATGGACAGCGCAAACCTCCGTGATAAAGGAATGCGCTTCCTCAACTTCTAAATCGTAAACCTCCTCTTCCGAGAAGGCTTCTATAACCTTCACGACTCTCGCCGGTGTGCGATCCGGCCCATAAAAGAGCACATCTCCCTTTTCTATGCGTTCCGCTTCAATCCATGCGGCATGTTCTGGAGACTGCTGTGCCCAACAAGCCTCTTGAATGGCCGTGTAAACGCCTTCCAGATTGTGTTCCACTTCTGCTGCCGGGAAACGAATTACCTTCAAGTTCAAGGAACGCAGAATCTCATCACGGACACGGTCGTGTGCGATCGCATCCGGAGTACTGTGGGCAACAGCGCCATCCACTTCCACTACCAGCGCCGCTTCTCGACAATAGAAATCGGCAATATACCGTCCAATAGGATGTTGCCTTCTGAAGGTGAAACCAGTGCTGTTACCCCGTAGAACAGCCCACAACTTGCGCTCTGGCGGTGTCATGGCTTTGCGCAGGTCTTTGCTGTGGCCATGCAGCGGTTTGGGAATACCGGACCAGTCCGCATGACCGCCCAGGCTATGTGGTCGCTTGTGCGCCAATAGCCTGTGATCGGCAGTGAGCCACAGGGTTTGATCGCAGAGGTTGTGGCGTATGCCAACCATCTTGCCCTTGTAGGCGCGCCGAATGACGTGCAGAACACGATGGGGGAGTCCATCATGGGCAAGAACCCAGTCGCCGGGATGGATGGACTCAATGGGGACGAGAGATAGCCCTTCCCCAACCCTCCCCGTAAACGGGGAGAGCAGCCCCTCCCCAACCCTCCCCGTAAACGGGGAGAGCAGCCCCTCCCCAACCCTCCCCGTAAACGGGGAGGGAGCATTTTGCCCTCTTGCAGACTGAGAGGTAGTACCTTGTCCCCCCGCGTGCGGGGGGACTACAGGGGGGCTACCCACCCGCCACACCCGCGTCCCCTTCCGCACACAGGTCGGGTCGAACACCAGGTCCCCCGGATCGGTGGTCATTAGGATACAGCGCTCGATTACTTTAAACGTTGTTTGTACCACATATATTTTTTCCGTATCTCCACCTGTTGTCGTATCATCCCAAAAATTTGTATAAGGATAAACAGCAAAATCCGAAAAGAAACGAATATAGTTAAGCGTATTGCCCTTAACTACAATTCTCCCATTTTTTGCTAAGTTTTGTAATCCTTCAACAGATGTTTTCCAGTGATTTCCTGGTGGTGGTGTAAACTTCTTGCCCTCAAAAATAAAATCTTGATTCTGATTACTTGGACCCGAGGACAACAAGTGATCATAACGAAATATTCTCCCACCTTTAGGGATTTCTCTTCGTCCTTCAAATTCTTCTTTTAGTAATTTTCTCTTTTCTCCGTTGGGAAGCAATACATAGTTATAATTCTCATCTATTGTTTTCTCACGAAACAAATTTCTAAATTTCCCTTTCTGTTTATCTTTCGCGTACCAAATTAAATAATCGGAAACTGAAGCTACATATCTACTTTGAACCCCAGTAGTTTTTCTAAAAGTTATCAAGCTCACAAAATTCCCCGCCCCAAACACCTCATCCATCAAACACCGCACACGATGCACGTTCTCGTCGCTGATCTGCACAAAGATGCTGCCGCTCTCGGTCAAGAGTTCCCGCGCCAAGAGCAGGCGGTCGCGCAGGTAGGTGAGGTAGGAGTGGATGCTCAGTTCCCAGGTGTCGCGGAAGGCGCGGATCTGCTCCGGCTCGGCGGTCAAGTCCTCGTCCTTGCCGTCCTTCACGTCGCGCTTGTTGACGAAGGGCTGGAAGTTGGAGCCGTACTTGATGCCGTAGGGCGGGTCGATGTAGATCATCTGCACCTTACCGGCCATGCCCTCTTTCTCCAGCAGCGAGTTCATCACCAAAGCGAGTCGCCGGCGATTAGGCGATTGCTCCAGCCGTGCTTGTGCCGGTAGAACTCGATGACTTCGCGGAGCGGTTCGGCGCGCTCCTGTTCGAAGAGGGGGAGTTGATAGCCCTCACCCCAGCCCTCTCCCACAGGGAGAGGGAGTGGAGAAAACCCTCTCCCACTGGGAGAGGGCTGGGGTGAGGGAGACTTGCGCACCGCCTCGATGATGGTGCGCGGGTCAATGCGCTCGTGGACGTAGAGCGAGACGGTCGGCACCTCGAAGGAAGTGTGCTCGGCCTTGCCCGCCCAGACCAGTTGCGGGTCCAGGTGCGGGTCGTATTGGTAGCGCTTTTTCTTCTGCCCGGTGTCCGGGTCGGTCTCTGGCGTCACCAGGCCCACGGGCGGGTTATTCACCCGCTCCTTGTCCCGATGCTCGTAGGATTCTATCGGGCGCTTGGTGTCTCTCTTCTCTCGTGCCATCAAGTCCTTCCTGTCTGTCATGTCATGCACTGGTTCGGGAGGCTAACAAGTTATTGTATAGTTTCTGGATAACTCCACCGCGTTGGAAGATTCTCCATATCTCTACGCGGCAACAAACTCTCTGATTTGAGGTCGCTCGCTGGTACCCGGACCTCCCACATCGTCCTTTGGCATAGTATATTCCATACCTAAATTCTTAACAAGTTTTTTCTACTATTTTATCTTCATATCCTGTCAGGTAGAAGATGATCTGGAAACTATGCTACTTCAGGAGAATACCTTATGCTCAATAGTCCTCCAACCTTACGAACCTCCTTTGAGACGCGTTTATAGGGCATGGCGATTCCGAAACACTCGCAGACTGCTTATATAAAATGGCTGTGTTATTAGCTGGATTTTTGTCAGAAGTATCACTTTCCTCACGCGCGGGACTCCTCCACCTTGACTCTGTCCTATGTCTGAACGTCCAGTTCCCCCAGGCAATCATCGAGCCACGCCCCTCTTCCCCCCGCATGCGGGGGGATTGAGGGGAGTTGGGGGGCGTGGCTGAGGTTGGAGTTCTAACCTGTCCAGTTCGATCCAAAAGCCATCAAAAGAGGTGATAAAACTAACTGTCAGAACACCTCCTCCGGAGGAGCGGCCTGTTAAACGGGTTGCCCCGCCGGGGTTAACCTTCTTATCCTGGCGCGTATGGGGAGGGGGCAAAGAGGCGTCTAGATCCCATGTCTAATTCCTAACTTGATTCATAGGGGGATTACTCCTATCGTATCGGGCAGGACGAAACTCTCGTTGAAGTCCTACCTATCGGGGGAACCTCTAACTGATATACTTAGAGCAGGAACCTGAATTGAAAAGCTTCTCTTTTTAACTGATAAGAGACGAAATTAAAACAGAGCATGGGTATTGTTAAGATAAATTTTTACAAATTTTCAGCTTTTAAAACTCGGGTAACCCTCTGGAGTTACCTTCCAGAGAGTTTTCCGACAGGAAAAAGATAAAATCGGATTTATCTATCGGAAGAGAATATTCCATCCTCCGTCCTTAGGTCGCCAGGTTGCTAGGTCTATGTTTCCATTTCCATCATAGTCGGCGGGTACAGGAATATCTCCCGGTTGACCCCATGGGATTACCTGGGAACCGCCGCCGGAGAAAAGGATATACCAGTTTGTCTCCCCGGGTCGCCAGACCGCTATATCTGCCTTTTTATCTCCATCGTAGTCAGCAGGTACGGGAATATCTCCCGGCTGACCATGCCGGGTGATTAGGAAGCCACCGGTAGAAAGGAGGACATACCAATTTCCTTCATTGGGTCGCCAGACCGCTATATCGATTTTCCCATCTCCGTCATAGTCAGCCGGTACCGGCGTATCCCCCGATCTCCCCCATTGGATACTTATGGGATTTTTAATATCCGGGAACTGGATAGTCCACTTACCCAGAGATGGTCTCGAAAGGGGTGTAGGATTGAAGGTGGCCAGATCGATGGTTCCGTTTCCGTCATAGTCTCTAGGAACAGGAACATCTAAAGCATTTCCAAATTGGAAGATTTGGGTCGTACCCTGAGAACTTAAGATGTACCAGATGGCCTCAGAGGGTCGAAATACTGCAAAGTCTGCCTTTCCATCTCCATCATAATCTCCGGGTACAGGTCGATCTCCCAATATCCCCCAGGGTTGAATAATGAGAAAACCGGTACTTCCTAAAACATACCAGATTCCATCCCGGGGTCTCCACACGGCGATATCCGCTTTTTTATCTCCATCGTAATCTTGAGGTACTGGGATATCTCCAAAGACCCCCCAGGTCAGAAGAGGACTTACTATAGGGATTGGATTCAAGTTGAAGTTTTGGGTAAGCAGGTTACCGTCGGTGATCGTAACAGTACTCGGGGTTGAAGTCTCATAGCCTGCAGCCGAAACGGTCAGGGTATAACTCCCCGATGGTAGAAGTCTGGAGTAATTTCCGGTTACATCGGTCGTAGTTTCAAAGGTATTGGTTCCATCACTGGCCATAATACGGGCTCCGGCAAGGGGATTACTTGAAATTGCATCGGTAACTACTCCTTGCAAGGTACCTTGTGGGGGTGGGGTACACGAAGGAAATCGAAAAGTACCAATGCGGGTATGCCAGTTTGTTTTACCGGTGGTCGGGTAGTATTCATTCGTATACCAGAAAGTACAATCGTCTATGGGATCAACGGCCAGCATCGAGTAATCCCCCCAACGGCCGGAAAAATCCTTTTGTGAGCCATTTCCTGCCATGAGTACTGCTTCGCCTCGAAACAATCCGTTGGGTGGATCGGTGGCGAGTCGACCTGCGTATCGGATAGAAGGAAAAGTCGTCGTGCTGGAAACGCTATATCCGACGGCGAGGTTCCCATCCTTATCCATGGCTGCACTTCCCATCCAACGATGGTTGGCATCAGGGGCAAAACTGGCCTGTTCCTGAATAAAAAAAGATCCGCCAGGGAGGTTACGACGTATCTCATAATAACGAATTCCAGCCTGATTTTTATCTACATCTACGGTGTGGTTAACTACCAGCGATTCATGGGTACCAAAATTTCGATACTGTAAGCGGAACATCAATCGGTCCGAGATAACCGATAATTTTGCATTTGTCCCGGGCTGGGGGACACAAAGGTCTCGGGGGTTCGCCGAAGACGTACATAGAAAAACAGGATCAAAGGGGGCTGTGATAAGAGGGCTTTCAGGCCTTTCGATAAAAGTGGATCCGGCAGGATTGAGAAAATCAGCATGAAACTCGAAGATCCTCAAAGCATCCCTGGGAGCTCCTGCTTCATCGGCTATACCGACAACAAAATAGTTGGGTGTACCGGCCGGTGGAGGGGGACCGTCCAGATCGGCAGGAAGCATACCTAGTAGGGAAGGATCTAAGGAGTTCAAATCAAAATAAATAAAGCCGGCATCCGGGTCTCCTGCCAGCATTTTGGTCCGATCCAAAGCAAACACCCCTATACTGGCATAGGGACCAAAAAAGGGATCGAACTGATTAACGGTCATGTAATAACCATCCGGCCATACTCCTAATTTGGGATAATCGTTAAACTTGTTATTGGGCATAATAAAATCATATCGAAAGTAAGCTCCCGTTGGATCGTTGGTTTGAGAAATTGCAATACACTCATGGTAAGGAGGTACATCAATGGCACCGGGCGTAAGAAGAAAAGCGAATTGGCTGATCAACCACCGGTCGGCTAAGGGATCATAGAGAACAATGGGATCTCCTTGATCTACCGTCTCACAGACACCCCCAAAACCGGCAAATAATAAGCTAATCGGAAAAGGACCGAATAGGGAGAGCCCTGTCTGTTTATCAAAAACTTCGATGAGCGTATTAACAGCCTGGACATAATGCCGGGGACCCACATCTCCGTTGGTATCGGGCGGAAGACTCCCAAGTCCTATAACTGCCAGATTATCTGCATTACTGATTCCTTCAAAGCTCTGTAAGGGGGCCGGCATAAGATTAATAAACAATCCACGTTGAACTACCGGATCCCTGGATGGGGCTAATCTGTTTTCAGCCATGGGCAATCGATAGATAGGAATCTCGCGGACTTTGTTTTTCTCCCCGGTTCCGGGTTTAGGCAAAATCGGTTTGATATGGCGAATCGGTGGGGATATATCGAAATGGGCAGCATGCCCTACCCGGGGAACCAGATTCTTCTTTACAAGATTTTTATCTACTTTCTCTTCTATGGAGGAACGTTGTGCGTAACCTGGAATTAAATTAGCACTTATAGCCAGGAAAACCGACAAACTTAGAACAAAAGACCAGGCTTTCATATTTTATACCTGTTTAGTGTAGAGAGGCTAAACTAAATGACTACCTGGGAGTGATCTTTACTTTACCCCTGCTACAGTTTGTGTGGTAGCTTAGTGTAAGCATCTCTTTGTTCCACAAGACTCATGGATGTTGTCAAATTATTTAATGGCTCCCTCGGTTAAACCTTGAATAATATAGCGTTGCAAGATCAATACAATAACCAACAGAGGGGCACTGGCGATGATACTTCCCGCTGAGAGTTCACTGAAGTGAATATCATAAGGGGTAATCCAGTCAGAGATGGCCGGTGTGACAAGTCGGATATTAAAGACGCCCAGAACCTTAGCGAACATGAGTTCATTCCAGGAAGTCAGAATGGCAAAAATAGCCGTCACCGCGATCCCTGGAGATGAAATGGGAAGGATAACCCGGCTCAAAGATTGAAGCCGTGTGCATCCGTCTACCCGGGCTGCTTTTTCGAGGTCTAAAGGTACACTCTCGAACAGACCTTTTAGAAACCACATCACTAATGGAAGGAGAAAGGCACTGAGGGCCAGAATAATTCCCAGGTGGGTATCGATAAGTCCGAGCTTGCGGATAATAATGAGTAAAGGGATAAGCATGGCAATTCCCGGCAGCATATAGAGAATCATTAAGGAAAAGTAAAGGGTATTCCTGAAGGGGAATCTTAGCCTGGCAATGGCATAAGCGCCTAAAGTACCTGCAGTTAAGCAAATTGCCGTTGTTGTAAAGGAGACGATGGCACTATGATAGAGGGAATTCACGAACTTCTCATCCTTCAGAACAAATTTATAAGACTCCAGGGTTAATTTTTTTGGAAGGATGGGAGGCGGGTAGTTGTATAAATCCAACTCTTTTTGAAGGCTGGTTAATATCATCCAAACATATGGAAGCCATATCATGAGAAGCATGGCTATAATTAGACTGTAAACCAAGAGTTTTCTTCCTTTTTCAAGGTAAAGGTATTTTGTTTGTTCACCTGAAAACATTTTAGAAATAACTATTGGCCATGAAACCACCCAGACCGTAAAATCTTTGTGGCTAAACGGCCTTCCTTTCTCTAAAAAATCGATGCATCAAAATAGCCAGGATAACCACGATAAAAGTAACCCAATAGGCAATAGAAGCCCCATAACCCAGTCGTAGCCAATCGAAGGAGGTTTTATAGGCAAGGAAGTACAGCATGAAGGTAGAATCTGCAGGCCCCCCTCCGGTCATGGCATAGACCAGATCAAAAGTCAATAGAGAGAAGACGATCAAAACGATGGAAGCAGCCAGGATGGTGGGTCTGAGATGGGGAAGAATGATATAGATAAAACGTTGAATAGCGTTGGCTCCATCGATCTTTGCGGCCTTGATCTGGTCCCGGTTCAGGTTTTGTAATCCGGTCAACAGAATAAGAGTGACCAGGGGAACGAATTTCCAAAGATTAACGAAGGTAATGGTATACAGGGCATAGGCCGGATCCCCCAGGAACTGGATTGGCTCCCTAACAAGGCCTAAACTGAGTAAGGCATAGTTCACAATGCCATAGTTTGCATGGAAGATCCATAGAAACATGACCGATACAACAATGGGAGAGATGGCCCAGGGGACCAGCAGAGAAGTCTTATACAAGGCTTTTCCGCGTATCGGCTCATCCAAAACCAAAGCCAGGATAAGAGAAATAACTATACCCAATATGAGGTTTAAAAGAAGATAAATTAGGGTGTTTTTCAAGGAAATGGCAAATCGCTGATCCTCGAAGATAGCCAGATAATTACTAAAGCCCACATAGGTCCGGGTCATTTCCTGAATATCAAAATTCGATAAGGACAACACAAAGGAATAGATCAAAGGGTAGAGGATGAGGACGGCTATGAGGATTAGAGAAGGAAGGAGAAGGAGAAAAGCGAATTTTCCTTCATTCATTTGTCTTCTCTCGGCTATCTCCTGTTCATTATTTTTTAGGGATATTGCCCATGAATCATAGGTTTGCATAGGAGTCAGGAAGTTTGTTCTTGTTATAAGTTTTAGCCTTTACCTGCTGCCTATCGGGGTTTTCAAAGGCAGGTTTTTAGGGAGTGTTTATCCCTGGGTTCCCTACCCTGACCCTTTCGCGCCCTAGCCGGGCAAGTTACTTCGCCCCAAAATTCCCATCTCTGGGATGGGCGGGTCAGGGTAGGGGTCTGTTCCCCTTCACTCTTAAACCTAAAAACCTGCCTTTATAAGGCCGACTATAAAAAGGGTAATCTTTCCAGAACGAATAACCTCCAAAACAGACTTTGGACAGCCTTTAGGCTTTTTCTCTGGAGATGATTTCCTCACATTTTTTCTGGGCTGCTTCCATAGCCTGTTCTGGGGTTTGTTGGCCAAGCAGAGCTTTTACGATGGCCGGTTCAATGGTATCTATCAATTCCTGATGGGCGGGTCGGATCATTCGATCATAGTCGTACTTCCACTGTTCCAGGGTTACTTTGACATGTTCCATGTCTTTCACGCGGTCATCTTGATGGTTGGAATAGTAGCAGGGCATTCCGCCGCCGGACTTTTCATAGCCATCTAGAATAAGGGCCACTTGAGGCTCATAACTGGAGAGATATCGAATGAGTTGCCAGGCAACTTCTTTTTTCTTGCTGGTCTTGGGAACTACATAGCCTTCCACAGATTCTACCGTACCGGATCGAACCACCCCTTCGTGTCCCGGAATCAGGGCGACTCCCCCGATATTGAGTAACTTAGTTCCGGGTTCTCCGTTCTCCCACTGGCGATAGGTTTCACCGTAGTAGATGGTATGTCCGACCTGTCCCTGGACCCATCGTTTATTGCTGACACTGTCAGCTACATCCTTGGCAGCCGATGCAGGCATGTACTTGAGGATCTCAACCATATCTTTGAGTCCTTTAATCACCCCTTCGCTGGTAAGCTGGATTTTACCATCCGGAGCGGTGAGTTTACCTCCGTTGAGATGGGTAAAGACGCAAAATTGAACAAAGTTATATCCCTGTCCGAATCCTACATCAAAACCGTAGGCATTTCCCTTTTCATCGGTATGGATCTTCTTGACGTTTTCCAAAAACTGTTCATAGGTCTCAGGGACGGTGAGTTTATGTTTATCGTAGAGGGCCCGATTGTAGTGCAGAATCATGACCTTGGCAAATCTCGGTAATCCGTAGACAACCCCTTTATAACTGGCTCCTCCCGGGGCTCCCGGTAGCATATCTTCCAGGACTTGTTTGGGGATCTCGGCACCGGGAATCTCACTGAGAGGGGTATAAAAATTTCGCCATTCTGCAGTCCAGGCGGACCATGTATAGGCAACATCATACAAATGGGTTCCGGAAATATACATGTTAGCGAGCTTATCATGCATGCCGAAGAAAGATCCTTCATCCAATCTGACCTTGATGCCGGTTTCTTTTTCCCATTTTCTCACCCACCGGGTAAAACCTACCACATATCCACTGGGTTGAAACATGGTAATTTCCTTTACATTGGTCCTGGCTGCAGCTTCCTTAGCCGCTTCAAAAAGTTCGGCCTCAGAGGGTAAAAATTTGGAAGCGCTGACCGGTTTGGGTTGAGGTAATCCACTCCATGCCGCTAAAGCCGCTGCTCCGGCTCCTATTTTAATTCCTGTCTTGATAAAATCTCGCCTGGACATCTGAGAATTTGGATTGGGATTAAAAATATTGTCTGACATAGTTTATGTCTATTGTTCGTTGCCCGTTATCGGTTATTTATC
>JAUQPW010000042.1 GCA_030550175.1 bacterium | reverse complement strand
ATGGTTTTCCTTTTCTGGGTAGAAGGAACCTCAAACAGGCTCCATACTTTGTGGATGATGTGGTTGAGCACCTGAGGAGTCGTTATGGGTGGGAAGATCTCCAGGGTCGAGGGTATAAGATTTATACCACATTGGATATGAGGAGTCAGAGGTTGGCGGAGGAGAGTTTGGTAGAGGGTTTGTCAAGACTGGAGGGGAGGTATGAGGTCTTAAATCCGGCCTGGCATCGGGAGCCGCTTCAAGGGAGTTTAATTTGTTTAGAGTTATCGACGGGATTTGTGCGGGCGATGGTGGGGGGTAGGGATTATGGGCAGAGTCAATTTAATCGGGCGGTTCAGGCGCATCGGCAGCCTGGTTCTCTGTTCAAACCCTTTGTATATCTGGCAGCCGTAGATCCGGCCAATCCAAATCCATATAGATTGACTACGCCGCTGAGCGATTATCCGTTAACCATAAGATATGGAGGGAGGAGTTGGACGCCTAAGAATTATGATGGGGTCAGTCATGGGGTGGTTACGCTGCAGAAGGCCTTGGAGAGGAGCTATAACATAGCGACTGTTCGGTTAGCTCTGGAGGTAGGATTAGAGAAGGTAGTGGACATAGCCAGGCGGATGGGGATTGAGAGTGTTTTGGAGCTGGTTCCTTCGTTACCGTTGGGGGTTTATGAGGTAACGCCTTTGGAGATGGTAAGGGCATATACGGCCTTTGCGAATTTAGGGGTTCGAGGGGAGCCAGTATTTATTAAGTATGTGGTAGATCGAGATGGGAAGGTGATCGAATCTAATAAGGTGGACTGGGAAAGGGTTGTTTCGGAAGAAGCGGCGTATCAGGTGCATGTGATGTTGGAGGGGGTGATGGATCGGGGGACCGGATATGAGGCGAGGAAGTTGGGTTATAAGGGGTTGGTAGCTGGGAAGACGGGGACGACCAGTGATTTCAAGGATGGGTGGTTTATCGGGTACACTCCCGAGTATTTGACCCTGGTATGGGTAGGCTATGATCAGGGAGAGTCTATCGGACTAACCGGTTCCCAGGCTGCTTTACCTATTTGGGTAGAATTTATGAGCCAAGTCGATACAAAAAAAGATTCTAAAACTTTCAAAACCCCTTCCAAGAAGACCATCCTTGTTGCAGGTACAGAGACTACTCCACAGCTAGGCTGTAATTCTCCTCCCGAGTGCGTTGAGGAGAACTCTTCTGTTACTTCTGAAAGTAAAGATGTGGTTTCAAATTCTGAAAATAAAAACTTAATCTCAATGGCAGAAGCCAGCTCCGTACCGACGCCTGAAACCACTACGCAAAGTTCCGGTATAACCTTGCAAAACTTTCTGATTTGTGGGGCAGTTCAAAATCGTGAGCCGATAACTTGTGGAGACAAATTCCCCAGGGAGCAGGGAAAGATCTATGCCTGGATGAAAGTCTCCGTGGCCAATCCTCCCACCACCCTAAAGCATATTTATTATCACAATGGTAACAAAGATAGAGAGATCAGTTTACCTATACAGTATTCCAGTACCCGGACCTGGAGCTCGAAGGATATTTCCTCAGGAGGAAGCGTCGGTGAATGGACTGTAACCGTAACAAACGAAGCCGGAGAAGTGCTGGCGACAAAAACCTTCGTTGTTGAATAACCCCTCTTGTTTAGCCCGGGAAAGGGTAAATAAGCTAATTCCAGACCTTTCCGGGCTAAGCGGGAGTAGAACCCAAGAAATTCCTTATCGGGTTTTGGTACCGTCTGCCGGGATATACTGTAATCCCTTGATTAATTTGGTAAGGGCGTCGTTATAGGGGGCCGATAAACCTAATTTTTTGCTTTCTCGAACAATATAACCGTTGAGGGAGTCGATTTCGGTTAAGCGACCTCGCTCTCCAGGTGTTGAACCATGGAGACTTTGTGAAACTTTTTAGCACAATACTCTTTGATGGTTCCCAAAGGATCTTTTTCCGGAAGGGTAATTCCCTTAGCCTTTACAAGGGCCAGGGCTTCCTGGATGATCTGGGTTTGAAACTCATCCACTTCGGGAACTTCCCGAATATGACCGGGTCGAAGTCCGGTAATTGCACAAACGGCGAAGTTACTCCCATAAAGACAGCTCGTGTTTCCTGCACCGATTACAGCAATTTGCATAGAGGTCCTTCCTTCTACTCCAAAGGCACAAAGATCCCTTATCTTTTAGATAATCTGAAATCCCGGTGCCTGAGTATGTTAAGGGTTAATCGATATTTTTATATCTTTTCTTTCTCAAGGAAAGGTAGATACATACCACCTTCCTCTTTCGGTTAACTCGTATCTCCGTTTTGAAGCTTCAGCTTCGGGGGTGTGAGCCATGTGTATGAGCTTCTGTTTTTCCCCCATCTCTTTCAGAAGGCGGTCTAAAGAGATTTTCAAATCTGGACAAGTTTCCGTAAGCTCTTTTTGAAACTCGGCTTCAGATCCTGTTTTTATCCGATTGAGCAAACCAAGAAGAATACGTTCGGCTTTGGCGTAGGCGTGGTTCGGGTCTTTCATGGTTTGGAAAAGATATTGCAGAGCCATTTCACCGATCTGGGAGAGTTTCTGGGCGTCTTCGAGGGGGCCTCGAACGCTAACCCCCGTTTTATCCTCGGTTCCCGAGTTTCGACAAAAAACACCGGCGATTTGAACACCCTCCCGGTAAGCAGCCAGGTAAAGCGTATCCGGTTCTTCGGGAAGGGTTTTCAGTTGAATGGTTATTTCTTCTCCGTATTGGGCCTGATAACCCCATCGGATAACCTCTGTAAGTTCCTTCCACACCTTTGTTCCCCGGGTTAATTGGGACTTATCGGTGTAATAAACATAGAAGGTTTTCTTAAATCCCGGACTGAAGGGATGGTGCAGGGCTTCCAAATAAGCCTGTATAGAATAGACGCTGGGTGGATAAAGAGATCGAAGGGCTACCAGGGTATTCATCGCACTCTTAAGACCATTACCGGCAAATACAGGAATCTGCTTTCCGGCCTTTGTGCATACATAACCCAGCGTTACTTGGTGACCACTTTCCTCACTTCCGATAGCAAATTTGAGTCGACCGGGTGTTAGCAACTCAGCCATAATTTCTTTGTGGATGCCTTTAGTCTGTTCACTTCCCTGACCGATCTGCTGAATGGCCGTGGCCAGCCGGCTTATAGCTTCTCCGTCGACCTCTCCGGGTTCCAGCAATCGATCCCATTGAGCCTGGAAGGGAGCCACTTCCTGTTGGGGGAATCTTTTAGAAAGTAAATCCAGGTAAGTTTGAAGCCAGGTGAGTACGGCCTGAAGCAGGATCCATTTATCTCCAACTCCTGTCAGACGGGGATGGAAACCCAATTTGCTGGCAAAAAGAGCCGCATTCAGATCACTTTCTATGGTATTTACAAATAAGGAATCCCGATAAGCTTCGGGATGCCGGGTTATCAAATATTTGGCTTGATGGAAAGCTATTTCATCTCCCGATAAGACGAGAACGGAATCTTCGATGGGGTTATATTCCAAATAGTAAAACCGATCTCCGTCTCCATCGAATACAGCCCCCGAAACCTGAGCCTTTCGGTTTAGAATATCTTGTCGTTTCCGACGACCTGTTTTAAAAATCTTCTCAATAGTTTCGTAACGAGCAAATCTCGCCAATGGGCCCTCGACCATGTCCGGAGTAATCCGAGATACTCCCTCTAAATCAGCAACTCCACTGTTTACGTTGACATTCCCGTTCAGTTGATGATTGGTTTCGATGACTTCAGGAATTCCCACCCTTTTAAAGGCAGCTGCTGCAATTCCCACATAGGAACCATGAGCAGGATCGACGATGAGGGTTAATCCGCCAAAAAGAGAAGGATCATTTTCTATCCACGCGTTGAAGGGATCACAGATAAAATCCAGAAAAACTTCTACTGCCTCTTCATGGGCATCCTCACGCCCACCGACTTCCTCTAATTTAGACAGGTCTTCTCGACTTGCCTGGTATATGGCTTCCGTTAACCTGAGGTCATCGGCAGGAAAAAGTTTAAGCCCCTGACCGGCAAGAAAGATTTTGATTCCGTTTTGATCCCTGGGATTATGGGAGGCCGTCACCACAATTCCTCCATGAGCCTGACGGTAAAGCATATAAATGGGAACGGCCGGAGTTGGTGTAATTCCCATCACCACAGCTTTACCCTGGGCTTTACGTATACCCCGAATCGCTGCCTCTGTGAAAAGTCCCTCGGGATCCCGAGGGTCCCAGCCAATAACGATTTCATCCCCTGGCTTCATGGCAGCGGTCTGGATAAGCCTTCGAACGTGGGCGTAGGTATAGAGTTCCATGAACTCTTCAGTGAGAAGATTTTTTTCAAGGAAAGCTTCCAAAGGAGAGAGGCCTTTTACACGAGGATCCTTTGAAAAGATAACTTCTTTTCGAATTCCATCTGTTCCCTGGAGTCTTCTTAATCTGTTTATCATAACAATTTCTCCGACAAGTTTTAGATGCCATTTTTTACGATCTAGCTTAGGCTTTGAGATTCCATCTTGTCAAATTAAATTTAAATCGGGAACAAACACAGCCCTAAGACCCAGACTATATTTCCACTTGACCTTTTCTCATAAAAGTGTAGGATTTGAGATCAGATATATTGAATCTGCCTGCAGGGGAAAGGCAGGCTATAAATAAACCCAATTCTCTTCCCCGAGGGGATTAAGAGGGAGCGAAGTTTATCAGACTCACAAGGTAACTTATCTGTCAGGCGTTTTAATACTTCAGCCGAGACATCCAGGGCGTTAAGAACAAGATGCGAAGATAGGGGTACGTATCTTAAAATATGGCGCTCCCGGCATCTCGGCGGTTTTCTTATAACATGGATACCAGAAACGAGGTAGCTATCATCACAGGAGCATCCCGGGGTATTGGTCGAGCAACTGCCATAGCACTTTCTGAAGCCGGCTTTAAAATCGTAGCGAACTATCGGAGTCGAGATCAAGAAGCCAACGAGTTGGTTAAGAAAATCTCCTCCCAGGGAGGAGAAATAAAACTTTTTAAGGCCCCTATGGGGTCTTCTGACGAAGCCAGGAGACTTGTTCAATTTACCCTGGACACCTTCGGTCAAGTTGATGTTTTAGTCAACAATGCAGGAATCACGGCTACCGGGATCCCTCTGGGGGAATTTTCAGAGGACGGTTGGGAAGAAATGCTTCGAGTGAATTTAAGTGCTCCTTTTTATCTCATTAAGGCAGTTTTACCTCACATGCGAGAACGAAAGAAGGGAAATATCATCAATCTTTCTTCCAATGTAACCCAACGCTTCCCTGCGGGCTATGGTCCTTATACCGTTTCTAAAGTTGGTTTGGATGCCCTTACCCGAATCCTATCCAAAGAGGAAGGGCCCAACGGAATTCGTGTAAACTCTGTTGCTCCCGGACCTATCGATACGGAAATGTTACAGGAATCTTTCAGAATCCTGGGACCTGAGCGAGCTGCTGCGCTTATTAACGCGGTTCCACTGCGACGCAAAGGCCGCCCCGAGGAGATAGCTTCGGTTATACGCTTTTTGGTCTCAGATGCCGCAAGCTATATCACCGGTCAGGTCATCTATGTAAACGGAGGTGGCCCGACGTAGAGAAAAACAGATTTACTGGCGAAGGTAAAAGGGTTAAAGGGATGACTTCTCCCATAGGTGGATTGGGTCCTATCTCCCTTCTCGTTATCTAACACCCACTCAGAGGTTCTGAACTTTAAACTCTACACTTTGGATAGGGATGCTTACCACTCTAGAAAAACTTCAAGAGGAGATTATCAACTGCCAGAAATGCCCACGGCTGGTCTTGCACCGTGAGCGTATTGCCAGGGGAAAAAAGCGTCAATATCGGGATTGGGAGTACTGGGGAAAGCCTATGCCAAGTTTTGGAGATCCTGATGCCAGGGTTTTGGTGGTGGGTTTAGCCCCTGCCGCTCACGGAGGAAACCGAACCGGACGGATGTTTACCGGGGATAGGAGCGGAGATTTTCTCTATCAAACCCTTTATCGGTTTGGTTTCTCCAATCAACCTATTTCGAGACATCGGGAAGACGGCTTAACCCTTTCTGACCTCTACATTACGGCGGTAGTTCGTTGTGCTCCTCCAAATAACAAACCCTCCAGGGAAGAGCTGGCAAACTGTCATTCTTACTTTCTCCAAGAACTTGAATTGCTTAAGAATGTCCAGGTCGTAGTCTCACTTGGGAGAATTGCCTTCGATGCCTGCTTAAGGGCTTTCCAAAAAAGAGGGATCGTTCTTCCTCGTCCCAGGCCCACATTTGGACATGGTTACGTTTATACTTTGGCCCATTACCTCACCCTGATTGCCTCTTATCACCCCAGCCGTCAGAATACTCAGACTGGCCGCTTAACCCAGGAGATGTTCGATGCTATTTTTGAAGAGGTTCGAAGATATATTTAAAGATTTTTACCGTATTGGCCCAGATTGAGTTGATTTCAAGATTCTTTGCTGGAACTACTTTGACAGGATTTTATCAGGGAACCCGGTATTTAAGTCTTGGCCAGAAATTCAGCCCATGTTCGGATAGATTTTTTATACCCTTCTGGCATCTTCAGGTTTTTGACCTCTTCTAAGGTGAAACATCCTGCTTCTTTATGTTCTGGACTCAGGACGATTTTAGAGAAGGGTCTGGGATAACATCCATAGGTGACAATGAGAACATCAACCCCTTCATAGATGTGATAGACCCAGCTATCCAGGATGGGTCCCGGGTCTACCACAAGTCCCAGTTCTTCCTCAATTTCCCTCTTGACGCAATCCTGAGGAGTTTCACCGGGTTCCAATTTACCTCCCGGCAGTTCCCATTCGTCACGGTCATTCTTTAAGAGGATGACCTGAGATCCCTGAAAAACGATGCCTTTTACAGACACCGGAAACCGATAAGCTTGATTATCTTGAGGAATAGACAAAATTTTTATAAGAGAAGCCGGCAGACGAGGACGCCTCCGCTCCCATGTAACAAAATTCAATTTAAATTTTTAAGAAGGGGAGAAGCCTTATTTTTCGGCCCGAACACTCCCCTCCTCCCCTCAAGGGGGGGAACAGGGGGTGTCTAGCTCCCATGTCTGATCCTTAACTTGATACATTTGGAGATGACCCGATCTTATAACATCGCTCCGTAAATCCAGGGGCAGAACTCATCTTCTCCGACCCCTTGCATTTCACTTTTTGTTTGCTTACCGGAAGCAACCGAAATGATCTCTTCCAGGATCATAAGACCCACTTCTCGCACCGAAAGCCCTTCATGAACTAAGCCGGCATTGATATCCATATCGTCCTTCATGTGGTGATAGAGTTGGGAATTGGTGGCTACTTTAATAGAGGGTGCGAGTTTGAATCCGAACACAGATCCGCGGCCCGTAGTAAACACAACCACATTAGCTCCTCCGGCGACCATACCGGTAACTGTGACCGGGTCATAGCCTGGGGTATCCATGAGCACGAATCCCTTTTCGGTGATTCTCTCCCCATAAAGGTAAACGGCATTGACCGGAGTAGAACCCCCTTTAGCGATGGCTCCCAGGGATTTCTCGAAAATGGTAGTAAGCCCTCCTCGCTTGTTACCGGGTGCAGGATTATTGTCAATTTCTGCACCCCATTTCCTTGTATATTCTTCCCACCAATGAATTCGCTCTTCCAGTTTTTTCGCTACTTCAACACTTCGGGCCCGTTTCATCAACAGATGTTCCGCTCCATACATTTCCGGCGTTTCTGCCAGGATACCGGTTCCTCCATACCGAACAATCTCATCCAACGCAACTCCCAATGCCGGATTGGCCGTAATTCCAGAGTTGGCATCGCTGCCCCCGCATTTCGTTCCGAGTACAATATGGGATACCGGTTGCTTCGTTCGTTTATATTCATTGACCCTCGGTAACAGTTCGGCTACTGCCTTCACACCCGCCTCAATGGTTTTCTGAATTCCACCTTCCTCTTGAATGCTTAAAACCTTGGGTAGAGTATTTTCTCCGTTAAGCCCAATCTGAATAAGTCCCTGATTCTCAATGAGAGCCAGAGGTTGATTGACTTCACAACCCAACCCGATAAGGATATAAGCTCCTACATTGGGATGACGGGCAGCATTTGCCAGAGTTCTTTGAAAGATGTGATATCCCTCCCCGTTGATGGTAGAACCACAACCCCCGTGATGGGTTAAGGCAATCACACCGTCCACATTGGGATAATCCCGGGAAATATCCTGGAATCTACGGGCAATAGCTTTCGTTGTAAAAGCCGAACAATTCACGCTGGAGACCAGAGCAATATAATTTCGTGTTCCTACACGTCCATCGGCCCGTTTATATCCCCTAAAATAACGCATTTCACTCTCAGGATAGTACTCTACAGGTTTTACCTCCGTGGCATATTCATACTGTTTCGCAAGATATTTCACCCCCAGATTGTGTACATGAACATGATCTCCCATTTCGATGTCGGTCGTAGCATAACCGATGATCTGTCCGTATTTCCTCACGGCATTGTCTTTCTTTATAGCCCTTAAAGCTACTTTGTGTCCCCGGGGTATATCCTGTTTTAATTGGATAGCTTTCCCTTCGTATTCCAGAATCGTTCCGGCAGGTAAGGTTTCCATTAGGACTGCTACATCGTCGGCTTCAGGTTTTAGAATAATGGCTTTTTGCTTTAAAAGATACGTATTTGTGTTCATAGTAGAATTTTTGCTTGGTGGAGATATTAGAACGTCTTTAGTCGATCTGGTTCGACATCCTCCGAAAAGAGACTAAAGCGTTACTTTTAAAAATATAGGTCACGATAAACAAATTACTTTAAAGATATTCTAAGGGGGCATTTAGACAACCTTTTTTTGAAAGATTTTTTGGACATGCCTGTAGACCAGATATCCATACAGAAATATAACAGGTAAAGGCTTAGCCAGGTGGTATAGAAAGTCCTCCAATCGGGTCCAGTACATACTGGGATCATACACACCTTCCGTACCCGGTCTATTGAAAAAATAAAACGGTGTCGGTAAGGTCAGTAAAAGATAAACGGCTAAGACGAATAGAGAATGAGAACGTTGATCTTTAATTTCTTTAGTTTGAAGGTACAATAAGACCAGGACAGGTAGGAGCATCACATAATGGTGCTCCCAGACATGCTTATAAATCAGAAAATAGGTACTCATCCATAAAGCCAGATTTTCGATAACGTTCCACTTTGTAGGAAGGAAGGTCAGGATCAGAGAGGTACCCAGGATTAAAAAAATCAGAGGGAGCGTAACGGGATAGAGGATTTGAACAGAATCGGATCCGGATAGATTTCTATAGCGGAAGATGGTGTTATAGAGAAGAGATTGGAGCCCATGATTTCCTGAGTGAAAGTTCTCTCCAAAGGTTCCAGAGAGCTTAAAATTATCCAGAAATAGGGGAAGATCCGATGGAAATTTAAGGAAGTAAATTGCCGAGGAGAGAACCGCAATGAGAAAAACCCCAACTATGGGGAGAATTTTCTTCATTCTCAGAAGGAGAGGCCCCAACAGCAGGGTATTAAGTTTTAGCAAGGCACTGGCCATCCAGGCTACATCGAAGAGAGGGGATTTGCCTATCCAATAACCATACCCCATGAGGAAAACAAAAGTACCCATCAGAAAAGAAAACTGACCCATGTATAGTTCAAGATAGTAAGGAGAGAAGACCAGCCAGAGTGTTGTGGCGAGGATGGCGGTGTTTCGATCGGGGCTTATTTTCCAGGTCAGGAGAATATTTAAGCCCAGTAAAGTTTCGTAGAAAACAATCCAAAGGTAATAGGCAGTAAAGGGCTTAAATAACGTCAGTACGATACCCAGTGTATAAGCTGTGAGGGGGAGATATCGGAACGGATAAAAGTATGGAACGACCAGATCTCCCTGTTTGATTTCTACTTCCATTTTATCGTAAAGACTGGTTCCGTTCCGGGCATTATGTCCGGCCTGATAGAGGGCAAAAAAGTCTGCTCCGGGTCCGTAGGTGTGGTTGGGATCATGGAAGAAAGGATTCCAAAAGCCCCATTTCAAAGAGAGCAAGAACGAAAGGTGAAGAAACAACGCTCCATAGAGGATCAAAGATTGGGATGGAAGCCAAAACTTTTTATCTTTCATTTCTCTTCGTTCTCAGGTAGGACCTCACGGAGTTGATTCCAAGAACTCCCACCACTTCCACCTGACTTCCTTTGAAGTGGGCAAGAAGATCCATCTGGGAGCCCTTGTCTTCATAAAAATCTCTCATCAACTCCATGGAGGCAAGATTTCTATTGGGCTCTACCTAAGAACGAATTTATTTATAGACCTTTGATAATTAACGGAACGTTATTTTGACCGGGTTTATTCCTTCTTGTGCCCAGGGAGCTTGCGCACTGGGCGCACAAATATTCAAAGAGTTCGCCGTCGGGCAAAACGAGAAGGAGTTTCTCCCTCACCGGCATCGCTCTCCGACACTTAGGACAATAAAGTGCTGAAGCTTGAAAGTCTTGGAAACTCTCCATTTCTTTTATCCGTTGTCCGTTGTCAAAATACCTTTACCCAAAACAACGGATAACGGACTTGTAACTACCAGGACCAGTTAGACTAAAAACCAGGTATTAAATTTCCTTCTGAGTCAAAGGCGAGTTCTCCCAGCTCTTTGACAAGCATCAAGTCACTTCGGGATTCGAGTTCTTTCCGATAAGCCTCAGAGACTATGACTTCTCCCAGGACCAGTGTATTTTTGATCCAGATTATCTTGGCGTTTTCAGGTTCTATCAAACCGATGGTATTGAGAGCCACATCAATGGCTTCTCGGTCTGTATCAAAGGTCATAGGGAAGCGGGCCACTTCAGGAGCTATTCCGGTAATGCAGTTAATATAGGTCGCTCTGGGATCTATTTTATTGATCAAACGGCGCGTGGTAAAATCGGCAAAGCCTATTCCGGTTGCATTGCCGTGGGTATCTTCGGTAAGATCCCGGACGAAGATGCGTTTGATTTTAGGTTTTTCGTGGGGTTTTTCGGTCAGATTCATAATGCGTCCATGGACATTGGGATCCATACCCGCCCCACTAATATCCTTTCCCATCTCATCCACAATGAGTATATCGACCACATCAAAGGGAAGATGAGCCAGATATTTGCTGGCCTGCCGCTCAAGTTCCAATTCGGTCTCTACGAGATTCTCCGGAAGGACTGCAACGATATTGGCGGTTTCATCATAGCTGTTCTCTACAATGCCGACTCCAAAGAGAATTTTACCTGTCTCCAGGACCTTTTGGGCAACTTTTTTAATTACATTGGCATAACCAAAGCTGACAAAGGCTTTATGATAAAGGAGAGCACCAACATGCTTTCCCAGGCCGATGTTCATCATTTTCTGTAATCCACTTCCCAGATCTCCGGTAAAATCGGTATGAGGTTTTATTCGATTGATAACCACCACATGGTCGGCCTCATAGGCGTATTTATCCATATAGACCGGAATCCTGGGTCCCAGTTCGGTCACTTCACTCACCTGAACCACTTCCATGGTGGCACGAATGGGTACTCCCATGGTCTCTTCGGTGATTCCGTATCGTGCGAGAACCTCCTTTTGGCCCTCCGGGGTTGCTCCTCCGTGGCTCCCCATAGCCGGAATAATAAAAGGCTTAGCTCCCATCTTTTTGAGTTCAGAAACGGTTGTACCTACTACTTTGGCAATATCCCTAATTCCTCGACTTCCGGCTGTAACGGCCACACTGGCACCGGGTTTTATCCTCGACCTTACGTTAATTCGGGCAATTTCCTTTGCAACTCGACCCGGAACATCCTCTACCTTCGGAACCTCAAATTTTTGAAAAATCTTCAGCATTTTGGGATACTTAATATCAGGATAATGAATTAGAGCCATTTTAGTCTCCTTCCCTTGTATAAAATTAAAAAATTTTTTATCGCACTCTACCCTATCCACCACTATAGTCTCTATTGAACGCAGTGTCAACAGCCAAAGTAAGAGCATCCAAATTTCGATATAAGCGAAGGGCACCGTTTCGTGGGTCTTTTAGCCCTAACGGAGCGATTTGTTTATAGAACTCTCCTTCCTCTCTTTAGTCCCAGGCTCCCTGTTTCTACAAAGGAGAATTCCTCGACGGACAGGTCGTTCCTCCGGAGCTATTCTTATATCAAATCCGGTTTTGAAATGATATTTTAATTTCTGTGTAAAAACAATCTGTCGACTACTTTTACTCCGGTAATCCAATTCCTTCGGCTCCCGGCTTCGACAGGATGGCCTGGGGATAATACCGCTGGATCATATCAAATCCAATCTTAGCCCTTCGAACCCGTTCTTTACCTAAATTAATCGACGTAGTTTCCAGGTGCGTTCCACTTGGATAGATATCCGGAGAATTCCTCAGGCCAAATTTAACATAAATCGGAGCCGCAATTCGGATCAACTCGGCGATTTCATAATATCGGATAAATCCTCCAAAATTATCCGGGACTTCCACATATACATCCACGGGAATATTAATGGCCTGGCGAATAGCGGCGATCATAGGCAAAGTCAAGTCGGTAGGGATATTGTAGGTATCTGCACCGGCCTGTTCCATCATACGAATGGAGATAGGATTGGACTGTCCCATCTGAACAGAAACTTTTACAACCAGATTGGCCGGAAGTTCTCCCTGTTTTTTCAATTCATTCACAATCCATAAAAGTCCTTCATCGGCTACCAAAATACCTCGAATTCCTAGAGCACAGGCCCGTTTAATGTCTTCAATGGCATAGACAATCTGATCCATTCCTCGAAGTCGTTGGGCGATTGCTTTACCTGCCGGGGTAAAGGGAAGGGCTCCAATATCAAATCCGGCCCGAGGACCTACAAAAAGGCTGACTTCAACCTGATATTCTTTTCCAAGTTGAACCATCTCTTTAATTTCGTCGTCGGTGAGTAGCATAATACCACTTCCTTGACTGATCCGATGAACAGGTACCTTAAGGGTTTGAGCAGTTTCGAGTACAGCCTTCATGGTTTTAGGTCCCTCAACGCTGGGTATTTCGATACGATATTGGGCCCCATCCGGAAACCGCTTTTTGGAATCGGGTAAATCATAGAGATCTCCCGAGGGCAGCCCTAGCTGTTTTAAAAAAGCACGGGTTTTATCCATGATTTAATGGGTCAGAATTCAGAGGCTAAAAACTGGTCCCTTGTAAAGTGAGCTCTAACTTACCCATAGGGTCATTGCAAAGAACCCTTCGACTGGACTCAGGATAAATCCTGCGACGAGGCAATCTTTGGATTTTAAGGGATTGCTTCGCTTCCTTCGCCCGATACTCCAACATGAGCTTGAAAGAATACTGGAAACGGGAATTCTAATTCCAGGCTCCTGAATGCCGACCCTTGATTTATTTCAACTTAATCTCCATGGGATTGATTCCCTTCTCCGAATCAATCCTTTCTCAGCCTGTAGATCGAGTCTTAAAGAACTCTCCTTAGAGTAAGGCGCTTTTAGATAATCTTTCAACCGATTTTTGATTTTACAGTTCCAGAACTCTACCTCTGTAACTTTAACCTTCACCTCCTACTTTAAGCTGGATCGTTAATTTTTCAAACTCTTTTTTCATCTCTAAATTTTCAAAAACCCGAAGTTCAGGTATTTGCAAATTTTTCAGGGTATCAAATAAATTCTGACTGGATTTCATCATGGCTATAAGCTCGCTGGATACTTTAACGGTCTCATAGGTATTCTTTGCTACAGAGATATCCGGATTCAATTTTTGCCTGGCCACCCTCATATTTGTGCGTTGCACTTCCAGATAACCTTTGTATAATTTTGCAGCTTCCAGGGTTAATTTCTGGGCTTTGAGATTAGCGGTTAAAATCTCTTTATTTCGGTCGGAAGACTCTTTCTTTAAAAGGTCTTCCGTCTGTTTTAATAAAGTCTCTGTCCTGGGAATGATACCCTTAATTTCTTTTCCATCCTTTCCTCTTCCCCCCTGGATCTGAGGAAGATATTTTTGATCAATATCTTGCATAAGCTGCTGGTACATATGATCCAGAATTTCCAATAAAACAGTATACATACCATAATATCGCCGGGCAATGTTAACATTTTCTCCACTTTTAACCATGATCTGCTCAAGTTGTTGGGTAACGGCTTTGATATTGTTGAAGGCGACGTTTATTTGAATAACATTATCACCTACGATGGTGGAAAGGAGAAAATCGAGTTGTCCAGGGGTAAGCGTTAATCCCATATTTTGAAGCTCGTTTTTGAGGGATTCCTTTATTTTATTTATTTCATCTTGATTTCGGGCAATCCTTTCTTTGAGTTCTTCAATTTTTTGGATATACCCTTCATCTGTTGTTTCCCAGGGTTTCCATAGGGGCTTTTTTCTTGGTGCGGATACCCGCTTTTCTTCATACTCTATTATTTTTCTATTTGCCTCCCGGATATCTCCTTCCAGATCTTGAATCTGTTTACGATAAGCCTGGGTAGGGGAGATGACGAGAATGTCAATGGCTTCGTCTAATAATTCATTAATATGCTGTTGGTTCGAGACCTTATCTGCGGACAGTAAGGCAGAATCGGGGAGCGTTTCGTGCCTATCCTCTAATTTTAAAACGGATTCTAACTTGGGTATGAGCTTTTCCCACAATTCCCCCGACTTACCCTTTTCCTCTCTACTTAATAAACTCCTGGCCTCCTCCAGAGTCTCCTGAGTTAATTCCCCGGCTTTCTTTGCAGTATCTTGGATTAACTCCTTCGTCCTGTTCCATAAGTCGGCCTCCTTTACTTCGAAAGGGTAAGTATAAGGAACGGGAAAAGATAAAGCTATTAAAACTATAAATGGTAAGAATCGGGACATGACTTATACCTCGTTTAGGGTAACAGTTTCAGGGTTTGTTACCCAAAAAATATTTGCAATTTGGCTACAGGTTGCTTTGTAGCCAAACGACCTGGATTGAACAGTATGAATAATTCTATCATGAATCAGAAATAAATTAGAGCAAGATTTTTTTCTATAGATTTTAATTAAACTATTCCTTTACTGGAACATACTTTCTGTTAACTGAGTTGATAAGGATTCTCTCATTGGCAAGTCAATAATTCGCCTTTATTCTAAAGGGGTTTATTAACTTACAATCTTTCCCACCTGTCCCTAATTCCAAGAATTATTCAGCCTGAGTAAGGTATGATCGACGTACTGACGTACTGTATATGGGATATACGAGGGTTTTGGGCCTGATTCAAATCCTCTCAGGAAAGTTTCAGGAGAAGGGATTAGGTATCTGGGGTTTTTCAGGCATGGGAGGAGTTGAAACCGGAATAGGTTGTAACGACTGTTAATCTGACAATGTTAAATTAGGTTTTAACCTTAAAAGCTTCATGGGAGCCATCGGTTTGTAGCAACAATTCTACTGACTAAGCCCTCTAAGGGCGGCCTGTGAAATTCTGGCATCGTTTTTATCTACAGGTCGCTCCTAAGGAACTAAAAGATCTGGGGGTGGGGATCCTATTGGGCTACAAACAGATCGCTCCGCTGGGGCTTTTTCGACAATTTAATGTGGTCGAGCTAAAAGTCAAGGGCTGAAAATAGCAGGATAGTAAGTAGTAAGAGATTTCAATTATATATCAATATCTCAACAGCTTATCTGCCAGGGGCGTCCGCGATTTTGATAGTGAGGTTTCGTTGGTGGGGTCGGGGTTTCACCAGGAGAACGCTGGATTACCTTCGACTCTATACTCTGCTCAATTCGCCGTCGTAGGGAACCCGGTCAAATTCCGCACCTTTCAATTTTCCCAGGAGCGCATTCTTGGGGTTTGGAGAAACTGCCAGCGGTGGAACCCGGTTGGAGTTTGTTGCAATGAGTTCCGCTTCCCGCTTGTTCCATTTGGCAAGCAACTCCGCGGAAGGAGCGCATCCGATAAGTCCTGGATGTGTAAGCCTGCAAACCTTACCCCTTTGATGTGACGCGAGGTTGCATAGATACCCTGCAGATCCCAAATCGCCTTTTTGGCATCCGGGTAGTGATCGGTTAGGAAACCACCTCCATTTGTTTTAGCAAAAATACCTGTAAAACCCCATAATGAGGTTGGGAGCGCTCCAATATCCAGGATGTCTACAACAAGAATATCCCCGGGCTCTGCCCCTTCGACGGCAATAGGTCCGCTCAAATAGTGAACCTTGGTTAGTTCAACATCCCGAACATCGTTGGCACTGTCGTCATTTTTGATTTGTCCTCCAGTCCAATCATAGCATTCCACTCGAAAGACGGCGCCTGGTTTAACAGAAACAACAGGTGGGATATCGGGATGCCAACGGTTATGCATAGGTATTACCTGTTCTTCAGGAGGTTTGGTCAGATCGATTGAGATAAGGGGTTTAGAGACGTGAGTCGATGGCATCTCGGCGGCCTCAGCTACTCCTTCTCCCACCTTCATGACTTTAGATCCCGGAGCCAGCGCAGAGGCTGCACTTACTCCAGTTACTTTCAGAAAATCTCTACGAGCAAATTCTTGATTCATAAAACTCTTCCCTCCTTAACTTGTATCCTCAGGTACATTCATTACCTCAACAGCATGGTCTGATGGTTGGGGAATACCTGAGGTAAAAACCGGTTAACCCTGTGCTTATAGTTTGTTGCAAGTGCACTAAAAGGAACATCCTTCACCACACAGAAAACTCTTGCCTCGTTTAGCTAGCGCAAAAAACTTGCTAATCCCTAAGATCGGAGAGAAGTTCCATAAGATAGAATGTGAAAAAGTAATTCTAGCAGGAAGTTAGAAGAGATTCAAACTCAGAAGTAAAGAAAGCAAGATCTACTGTTTATAGTCGTTGGGTTGATTACTATTTGATCAACTTCTCAGATACTTGTATAAGGGATAGGCAGGTTTTACTCTACCTGCTGGTGGTAGGTCAATACTGATAACTATCCTCTGAAGGGGTAAATTTTCTGTTTCAAAATTCGTAGGAGCGACCAATCGATTGCCCCTTACAGGGGTTATACGACCTGTTCAATGGAAGTTAGTAGTATATATGAAAGTTTTTATACCGATACCAGGGAAGACCGGGGCTGGATAATAACCCCGGTTTTAGAGAGGTAGTTGATGGAAACAGTCTTAATCAACTTTACTAAAAACTAACCGTTGTAATTAGCCTGTAGATCGTAAATATTCGTTCCGATTGGATAATTGGGGATAATATAGGTAATTTCTTCTAAACGGACCGTTGTAGGTTTTACACCTCGAAGGATACGTCCCATGTAGTTATTGGGGGTGCCATAGAGTTGCATGGAATCAGATGCCCGATATTCATAAATAAGTACACGGCGACCAGCCTCAGAAGTATTAGGGGCTGAACTGTGAAGGGTTAAGCAGTGGAGCAGGACCATTCCCCCAGCCTTCAGAGGTAAGTTAACTGCTGTGTTCATATCGACTTTTTTCAAATCCTCGGTAACCATGCCCACAAAGGTACCATCTTTAGCCCTGTGATCGAGGGGGCCCAGTTTATGGCTTCCGGGAATCACTCTTAAACAGCCGTTTTCCAGAGTTGAATCGTTTAAATGGATCAAACAGGCAACCAAATCCGTATTGGTATGTGGGAAAAAGGGGAGGTCTTGATGCCACTTGACAGGACTTCCGGCACGAGCCGGTTTCATATTTAGCTTGCTGTGATGAATCTGAATATTGGGTCCTATAAGGTCTTCTACAGCATCCAATATCATTTTATGGCTGGCTAATTCTTCAAAACATTTGGCCTGTTCGAAGGGATTAAAGATCCTTCGAACAATCTTCCGGCCCCCTTCGGTAACGGGTTCAAAATCGCATAAATTATTAGGAACCCCTAAACTTTGGGCTTTTTCGACCAGTTCATCGATTGTTTCATGTAAGAGTTTTAATTCTGCCTGGGAAAGAACCCCTTCTATTACCAGATAACCATTTTCTTTATAAAATGCCTTTTGTTCTTGTGTCAGCATAGTTCATACTCCTTTTGTTGGATTAGTTAGTAAATAGAATAAATAGAGGTTAAGATATCTTCCATTGGTTTGGGGAAAAAGTTTTCAAAGACAGTGCGTGAATCTCCTTTTCCAGATCTGGACCCAGGGCTTCATAGACTAAACGGTGTTGTTCCAAAAGTCCTTTACCTTCAAAAACCGGGGAAACCACCGTTATATTAAAATGCCCCCCACCCGAGGCCATCCTCCCGGGATGGCCCGCATGAAGATAGCTTTCATCTTCTACATTTACAAAAAAAGCTCTGAGCTTTTCTCTCAAAGTGATTTCAATTTTCTCCTTTGTATTCAACATTTCTTCCTTATGGGATGGATTTGTTATCTGGATTTAGGTATAAAGTCAAAACCCCAAATCTGAGGTACAAAACCTGTACCCTTACACTGCCAAATTAAATAGATAAGGTCTTCATGTCAATAAGAAAAAAGATTTGATCGCAGGAGCGGCTTAAAGGAATACCTCCTGAGTCCCTCCTTCGAAGGAAATCGGAGGTGTATTCTCTCAGGGGTCTCCCTGGAAGATGGATGCTAGGGGTGACAAACTGCCTGGGCCAATAACCATGAGGTTCCAATTCAGGAACGAGGGTCCGATTCTGTGAAGGCATCGGAACGAGCAAAGTTAAATGTTTCCTGAGATATTCTCTATTTTAAAGCACTTCTGAACAAACAAAATGTTGAAAATCACAGGCTGACTCATTTAAAATTTTTTTCATTTTCCATAAAAAATTGCTTGCAATTCATTTTGAGAGATGATACCTCTTTTTTACGTTTTCGGATAAAGGTGTTCTAAAATGAGGTTAGGGGAGGCATATGAAACTAGACTTTCGTAAGGTACTATCAGAGTTTTTAACCAGATTAAGATCTTTATTCACCCTTCAAAAGATAGTAGTAAAGTCTCTAACTCGATTAAGACCTATATGGGTTTCCCATATAGATCCCTTTTTAAGGTCCAGACTCATTCCCTTCTGCAAGTCTATCTATTCTCTTCTTATTACCTTTGATGACCGAATTAAGATTAAATGGAGTAAATACGGCCTTACCTTTATTCCCCCTATTTTAGCCATTTTACTCTCTTACTCTGAAATCGATGATGTGAAATACACACTGGGGCCTTATATCTCCATAATGGAAGGGACTCTGACGCGGAAAACCGAAATCGGACCGTTTCCTTATCCGGATGAACTTCGTCCTCAAGTAGAATTCTGGAAAAAGATTTTCTCCAAATATACCACCAAGCAGGTCGTTATTCATGATAATTGGTATCTAGATATAATTTACACGGTGGTGGACCTGGATGGGGATGATCTCCGATCTGAAGCCGATAAGCGAAAAGCCGTAGATAGGGCCATTGAGAAGTATAAGGGGATTCTGACCGAATTAGAAAAAAAGGGAGATAATGTAGATGCCATGACCGAGGAGGAAAAGAAAATTTATGCTATGTTTAAAAAGGTCAGTGAAAACGGGGTGGATAAGGAGGCGAAAGACCGAATCCGAGGACAAATTGGGCAAAGAGACCGGATGATAAAAGGTATTGCGACCTCAGGTCGTTATATAGCGGAGATGGAGCGAATTTTTAGAGAGGCCAATTTACCGGTGGAGCTGACCCGTCTCCCCTTTGTAGAATCTGCTTTTAACACTTATGCTTATTCCTTTGTAGGTGCTGCCGGATTGTGGCAATTCATGAAGTATACGGGAAAAATGTATATGCGAATCGACAATGTAGTGGATGAGCGACGTGATCCGATCAAATCCACCATAGCAGCTGCAAAGCTGCTGGCAGCTAATTATAAGTTGCTCAATTCCTGGCCCCTGGCTATTACGGCTTACAACCACGGGGCTGGAGGGATACAGAAAGCGATAGCACAGCTTAAATCCAGGGATATTGCAGATATTATTCAAAAGTATAACGGAGAGAATTTTGGATTTGCTTCCCGTAATTTCTACCCTGAATTCCTGGCGGCTCTTGAGGTTATGTCTGATATTAAAACCTATTTCGGGGATGTGGTCATGGATCCGCCTCTTCAGTACGATGAAGTGGTCATCAAAGATTATGTAAAAATGTCGGATATCATTAAATATTGCTCTCTTTCCGAGGAAGATCTTCGTGAATTGAATCCGGCTCTGCGGGAAGGGGTTTTCTCTTCCCGGTACATGATTCCCAAGAATTACGTTTTAAAAATACCGGCAGGAAGTAAAGCAGATTTTGAAACTAAATATGCCATGATTCCCTCTTCCCAGAAATTTGCCAGCCTGAACTTCGATAAAACCCACAAAGTTAAACAGGGACAAAGTCTCTCGGCTATTGCCAAACTTTATAAAACCTCCGTTAAAGCCCTTATGTCTGCAAACTCTCTGAAAAAACCCAATATGATTAAAGCGGGTCAGGTTCTTAAAATCCCAGGCAAATTATCTCCGGCTTCTGCCACCGATGAAGATAAAGAGGAGAAAAAGGAAAGCTGAGGAGGTTTAACCACTTCCCCATTGAAAAGTCTTATAGATCGTAGGGGCGGCCACAAGGGATTGCCCCTGCGTAATCACTGGAAGGTCGTGAACATCCTGGTATAGGATAATTTCCCACTGATCCTTTGTATCTTTATGATTTCGGAAGCCCATCAGTAAATTTCCTGAACCCTCCTACTATTTTTTTCTTGCTTACCATCCAGGGCGGTTTTATCCTATTTTAAAAATAAAATCAGTTAAAGTTAAAGAAGAAATCCCCCTCCATAAAGTTAAGAAGAAGGAGATAAAATGCCCAAAGAATTGCTACTAGAAATCGGAACTGAGGAAATACCGAGTAGCTTCGTTTTAATGGCTCTCAAGGAAATAGAACAAAACGCGAGAAAACTATTTGAGACCTATCGGATTGGCTTTTCTGAGATAAAGGCCCTGGGAACCCCTCGTCGTCTAACTTTGTACATGGGTCAGGTTGAGGAAAGGCAACAGGATTTTGTTACAGAAGTTCTGGGTCCCGCAAAACGTGTGGCTTATGATGAGAAAGGGAATCCTACAAAAGCTGCCTTGGGGTTTGCCCGGGGGCAGGGTGTAACGGTTGAAGATCTCTGTATCAAGGCTACTGAGCGAGGAGAATATGTTTGTGTTATTAAGTGGGAGAAAGGGAGCGAGACAGGTACGCTGCTTCGTAAAATTCTGCCGGAACTCATAACTTCTTTATCGTTTCCTAAATCCATGCGATGGGGAGAAAGCCGTTTACGATTTGCCAGACCGATTCACTGGATTCTCGCCCTTTTCGGAGGGGAAGTGGTAGACTTTCAACTTGAGGAACTCCGAAGCGGTTCTTTGACCTATGGTCATCGATTTCTCAAACCGCAAGCCATCCCAATTCAGGATTTCGCCACTTATCTTCAAGCCCTTAGAGAAGCTTATGTGATCGTAGATCCCGACGAACGACGGGAATCTATCCGGAAACAACTTGTGGAAGTGGCTTCTCAGAAGGGAGGTAAACCTCTGGAAGATGAAGCACTTCTTGATACCGTTACCTTCCTGGTCGAGTACCCCAAGGTCATTTGGGGTCAATTTGATCCGGGTTATTTAAGATTGCCCCGGGAACTTCTGATCACAACCCTGCGTGAACATCAGAAGTATTTTTCTGTAGTGGATTCCAAGGGTCAGTTGCTTCCCTACTTTCTCGTTGTGAGCAATATGGTGGCCAAGGATATGAGCATTATTCGGCAGGGGAATGAGCGTGTTTTGAAAGCCCGTTTGGCAGATGCTGAGTTTTTCTTCCACGAAGATCAGAAACGTCCTTTAGAAACTCGATTGGAAGATTTAAAGCAAGTTATTTTCCAGGAAAAGTTAGGAACTTCCTACGAAAAGGTTCAAAGGTTTACGCAACTGGCCTTATATCTGGCCTCGATTATAGATGAATCCTCAAAACCCCTGGTAGCCCGGACGGCACAGCTCTGTAAAGCAGACCTGGTTACGGAGATGGTCAAGGAATTTCCCAACTTACAGGGAATCATGGGAAGCGAATATGCCAGGTTATCGGGAGAACCCGAAGAAGTCGTGAAGGGAATCCTGGAACATTATCGCCCCCGGTTTGCAGGAGATGCTATCCCAGAGTCGACCTCTGGAGCGCTGGTCAGTCTGGCAGATAAATTAGATACCATTGTGGGTTGTTTTGGAGTTAACCTGATTCCCACCGGTTCCGAGGATCCCTATGCACTCCGACGACAGGCTTTGGGAATTATCCACATCATCCTGGGTAAAGAATACTCCCTCTCGCTGAATGCTCTGATCTCCCAATCCTTACAATTACTTCAAGGAAAACTTCTCCGACCTCCCGAAGAGGTGAAAAAAGAAGTTTTGGAGTTCTTTAAAGTTCGGTTTATAAATCTCCTGACCAGTCAGGGAATCCGCCAAGATACCATAGAAGCTGTACTTTCTGTGGAGTTTGATGATCTGGTTGATAGTTATAGACGCATCTTAGCCCTTGCCGAGTTTAGAAATGATCCGGGCTTTGAATCACTTTTGATTGCCTTTAAGCGCGTCATCAATATTATCCCCAAGGGCTTCTCGGGTAAGGTAAATCCGAATCTTTTCGAGCGTGACGAGGAAAAGGATCTATACCAGGCTGTACTTAAAATAAAAGATCTGGTTGCTTCAGCCTTTGCGCAGAAGGAATATAGAAAAGCTTTGACCGAGATTTCAACCCTTCGATCTCCGGTCGATAGGTTTTTTACCGGCGTAATGGTGATGGTTGAAGATCCGGAGATTCGCACTAATCGTCTGGCCTTGCTAGATACTATTGCAGATCTCTTTAGAGGATTTGCAGATTTCTCCAAGCTGGTGGTCTAAAAATGGCCTCTCAGAAAAATGATATCCAGGCGGTACTTAACCGATATCAACTGGCAGATTCTCTTAACCTATCAGAATGTGTAAAAACCTACCCTTTAAAAACGCTCCAAAGGGATCAGGTTCTACTTAAGAAGGCTCTCGTATCAGCCGATCCAGAAATGGCGCCTTTCTTGAAAAAAACCCTTCAACGGATTAAAAAGGCCATTCAGGAAAGAAACGAAACAGGCCGGGCGCTTATAAAGAATCTCCTTCAAGTACCTCCTGAGATTTTCACCCTACACCAGCCTTTGGATAAATTACTCCAGCATTGGAATCTCTTAGAAGATATTCAGATCTCTTATGAATCTGATCCGGAAACTCAAAAGCGTCTGACCCAGGCTACGGTGAATCTCTTTGAAGCCCTTAATATTAAGTTTCAGCTGGACTTTTTTAATGGGTCTCCCGAATTGATAGCCTTTAAATACTCGGAAGCCCAATTACAGGATTATAAATCCCTGTTAAAGCGCATCTTCTCCATTGTGGATAAAACCTCGGATCTCTATAAGATTTATCGGGTGATTTTATCGAATCTCCAGCAAGGACTTATTCTGTTTCGAAAAAAGATAAAACCGATCAAAAAATTACATACCCTCCTCGAGGGGGTTCCTGAGCAAATTCTCATCCATGATATCCAGCAATATCCGACGAAAAAACTGGAGGATTATAAAACGCTTCTCAAAACGACCCTTGAAGATTTAGAGACCCTTCAGATCAGAAATTCTTACCTGGAAGTTTTTAAAGAGCAATGTCAAACTCTCTTATTAAGAATCTTAATACCTCTTAAAGTACGTAAAGCTTACCTGGTTCAGGCCATTCGGGTTTTGAGACTCTGCGACCATATCATGCTTATTGATGAGAAAAGTATCGCGAAAAATTTAGCCAGAACTTTGATAAACTGCAGAGGGTTACTCAGGCAGACTTATGGATTTTTTAAGAAACATCCCTACCACATGGATGAAGCGGTAGATTTAGAAGTTATTGAGAAGGCCGAGGAAAAGATAGTACAGTCCCTTAAATTGCGGGGAGGAATGATCCAGGCTATTTGTCGGGATCTAGATGGCTTATCGATCCATCAACTGGTTCAATTTCCTCCAGCCATCCTCAAAAATACTTCGGATCTTTTAAAGGAAACGGAATCTATTCTAAGTGAGTATATAGGCCTGCGAATGCCTGTAACCCAATCGGTCGAAAGGGTTTTGGAGTTGGTCCAACGAAATGCCGAAAAAGTGGAAAAGGCCTTTAACTTAATGAAACCCCATGTACCTCCGTCCGACCTTTCTAAGAATTCTCACCTGCCCCTTTCCTCCATTTATGAAATTGCCAAATACCCAACCAAGCAACTTTATAAAGGCCGTTTAGCTCACCTTGTTTTTGATTCCATCGCCGTCCTGGAACAGGCTGTAAAAGACTTGCCTGTGCCGATCTCTCTGATAAAACCCCTTGAAACCAGGATAGAAGAACTTGAGGAATATATCCATTTCCTCTCCCAGGAATATGCAGAGGAAGAGATAAACCAGGAAACCGAGAAGGAAGTTTTGAAAATGACGGAACCGCGAGAGTAAGGAGCAGAAGTGTGGGAGTATGGGAGTATGGAAGTGTGGAAGTGTGAGGTGTAAGAGGGTGAGAGTATGGAAGTGTAGAAAAATTTACTTGCATACCCCCATACTCCCACACTCCCTCACCCCCACACCCCCACACTTCTACTTATTCCTCTTCCTGCCTGCGATGGATCCAGATCTCTCCACAGAATTCCGATTGGCTGAGAAAAATCTGACCCAATTTTGCCAGTTCTAAGATCCCGAGAAATAGCACGATGAGTTCGACCTTATGGAGCGTGTTTTTAAGCAGTGTGGTAAAAGAAAGGGAAGGAGTGGTTTCAAGGATTTCCAGTAACTCGATCATTTTTTGTTGAATATCAATTCGTTCTACCTCCACCCGATAAGGGGTCTGAGCTTCTAGAGACTTCAAAGCTTTATGAAAGGCCGAAATCAGATCAAATAAACTGACTTCAAACTCATACTCGACTTCTACATCGGGTCGCTCTTCAGGAAGAGGTTCTCTGAAATAGAGTTGACTTTGATAGGTATCTAATTCCTCCAGTTTCAGAGCCAGTTCTCGAAATTTCTGATACTCTACGAGCTTCTGAACCAATTCCGTTCTGGGATCTTCCTCTTCCGGATTTTCTGCTTGAACCTGGGGTAACAACATCCGTGACTTGATATGAAGGAGTGTAGCTGCCATAACCAGGAACTCTCCGGCTATTTCCAGGTTTAACTCCTTCATGGCCTCTAAATACTCCAGGTATTGATGGGTTATAAGGGCGATGGGAATATTGGAGATATCGATTTTGTTCTTTTTGATGAGATGTAAAAGCAGATCCAAAGGGCCTTCGTAAACGGGTAATTTGATATTATAAGGCATGGTCTTGTCCGTTGTCCATTGTCCATTGTCAAGTATAATGGACAACGAACAACGGACAGTCTTTTACTTTAGTTTAGGAGCTTTGTCAAGGCTTTTCGGAAATTTATTGACAGATCCAAAAAGTTAAACTAGCATGTATATATGCACCCGCACTTCCATGATTCACACCATCGACTCCATCCTTCCCATTCTGAGAAGGAGAGAATTAAGTTTTGTTATCGTTGTGGCGGTTCCCTCGTTGAAAAGTTCCTGATGGAGGAAAATAAACCCAGACTGATATGCAGCCGGTGTGAACTGATTGTGTATCTGGATCCCAAAGTTGCAGCCGGAACCATTCCTCAAAAGGAGGGAAAGATTGTTTTATTGAAGAGAGACATCGAACCTGCACGTGGTAAGTGGACCTTTCCAGGTGGTTATATAGATCGTGGTGAAGTTGTATCGGAAGCCGCCATTCGTGAAACCAAAGAGGAAATCGGTCTGGATGTCAAAGTAACCTCGCTTTTAAATGTTTACTCTTACCCGGGTGTGGACGTGGTTGTCATAGTTTATTTGGCTGAAATCCTTGGAGGTGAACTTAGCCCAGGTCTGGAAGCTCAGGAAGTCCGATTCTTCTCTCCAGATGAAATCCCCTGGGAGGAACTGGCCTTTCAAAGTACCCGAGATGCTTTACGAGAGTTATTAAACCGTAAAATGTAAAGCGTAAAACCCACACGAAAATCCTACTTACGTGTTACGTATTACGGTTTAACGGTATATGGCAAGGAAATTATATCAATTTGAAAACTCCCCGTTCTGTCAGAAGGTTAGAATTGTAATGGCCGAAAAAAACCTGATCTATGAAACTGTAGAAGTTCCAAGAACGGATAAACGGGAATTAATCCAGATATCCGGCCAGGAAGCCGTACCTGTCCTCGTCGATAATGGGAAAGTCATTGTAGATTCGACCTTTATATCTGAGTATTTAGAAGCAACCTATCCGGAACCCCGGATTTACCCCCAAAAGGAAGAAGACCTGGGCCTGGCTCTTATGATTGAAGATTGGGCCGACGAAGTGTTTTGTACCACGCGACGTCAGGCTTTCTTCGAATCCCTCAAACCGGCCGGGGAAATTAACCAGAAAGTTCTGGATGAAGCTCTGCGAATGTTGCAGATTCACTTCTCCGTACTCGATAAATTTCTGACCGGGAAAAAGTTTCTGGTAGCTGATGAATACAGCATCGCGGATATTTCGGTCTATGTTCAAATCCATCGATTTAAAAACTCTATGAAAATGGAAATACCGGCTGAATATAAAAAGGTTCAAGCCTGGTTTGACCGGGTTGAGCAGAGGAATAAGATAAGGGTTTAGGGATTATGAAGATTGTGATTTGTGGGAGCATGTCTTTCGCCAGAGAAATGCTGGAAGCTCAAAAGATCCTGGAAGCTCAAGGGCATCAGGTGGTTATTCCCAGGTTTACAGAAGAGCATGCCAAACAACGACTACCTAAAAATGAAGATGCCAATCGGAAACGGGAATATGATTTGATCCGGGATTATTACTGGAAGATTTTAGAGAGTGATGCCATCTTGGTTTTAAATTATGACGCTCATGGGATCCAGGGGTATATCGGAGGAAATTCTTTTTTAGAAATGGGCTTTGCCCATGTTTTGGGTAAATCTATTTATCTGCTTTACCCTATTCCCAACATGAATTATGCCGATGAAATGCAAGCAATGGATCCCATTATTTTACATGGGAACTTATCCAAATTAAGCGTAAAATCATAACGACCCCGGTATCTTTTAAAATTAATTTTGAGCTATAGGGATTACCCTTTTGAGTCCCTGGATACTTCAGGATAAACTCTGTGAGGTAATTCCTTAAAGTCCGGAGCAAAGCAATCTCTGGATTCTGACTCCTACGGTCCTTACAAAGGACCGGTCGTTTTTAATTTGAGGTTTAAGGGAAGTTAACGATTAATTAACGTTATAATGACCTTTTTATGAAAGAGAGTCTGAAAGAGCTTCTTGCCAGGTTAGATCCAGAATCCTCTCACCAGTTATGTTTTCAATGCCATAGTTCTCAGATTCGGATAGTGGTAGAGGCCGGGAAAGAACTTTATGCCTGTAATTTATGCGGTTATAAAGGGGGGCAGCAGATTTTGGTAACTCCCGATTTACGTTATGACTTTACCTCAGAAGGATTATGGCGGCACTTTTCGGTAGGAGGAGTTATTGAACGGAACGGTCGTTATCTTCTATTTAATCGCCGAAAATATCCTTTTCAATATACTCTTCCGGCCGGGCACTGGAATTGGCAGGAAGCCGATCCCCAAGATGCCCTCGTTCGAGAAGTTTATGAAGAAACCGGATTGCGGGTTATAACTGCAAAACTCCTGTATCAGGAGGATGTGTTGGGAGATACCTGTCGTAGAGGTTCTGATATCCATCATTGGCATCTTTATCGTTGTATCTGTGAAGGAGAACCCAGAACAGATGAAGATGAAGGTGATTTTATCAGTTGGTATACCCCTGAGCAAATCCAGCAATTGGAGTTAACCACACCAACCCGATATTTTCTTACGAAACTCAGAATTCTGACATGAAATATAAAAACCTACATCCTTGGGATGTCGATCCCAATCAAGCCATCCAAATTCAGAAGCAGCTGAGGGATCAGCTTATTCTGCAAAAGACCCAGGAAACTTACCGGCGGATTGCCGGAGCCGATGTCTCTTATGATAAGGGCTCAGATATTTTGTATGCTGCCGTGGTCGTTCTAGAATTACCAAGTCTTCAGATAATAGAAGAAGCCTCGGCGGTAGGTCGATCTACCTTTCCTTACATTCCAGGGTTATTGGTCTTTCGAGAAGCTCCCATTCTGCTCAAAGCCTTTGAAAAAATCCGTCAGGAACCTGATGTTATTATGTTCGATGGTCAGGGCATTGCCCATCCTCGTGGAATTGGAATTGCCTCCCAAATGGGTTTATGGTTGGATAAACCCTCCATCGGATGTGCCAAAAGCAAGCTGTTCGGAGACTACCGGGAAGCTGACCTGGGCGCCAAGGCCGGTTCTTATACGCCTTTGACCTACCGGGGTAAGATTATCGGTGCAGTTGTTCGGACTCGGGACAATGTCAGTCCGGTATTTGTCTCTGCCGGACACAAAATCGATCTGGCCACTTCCATCGAGCTGGTATTAAAGTCCTGCCAGGGTTATCGAATTCCAGAACCTACCCGCCAGGCCCATAATCTGGTGAATAAAATTCGGGTTGAAGGGGATAAGTCAAAGGCTCCTGGAGGGACGCAGATGGATTTATTTGGTTAAAAGAAGCCGGTTTAAGGTTTACACGCCACCTGCTCCAACCGAATGAGGACTTCCTTTGGATCGATGGCTGTTTTGAAGAAGAAAACAGAACCCGGAACTTCTTTGAAATCGGACTCACTTACCTTGAGATCCCGGGATACGGCAATGATTAAATTCTGAAGTCCGGCCCTACGTAGTTTGGTCAATTTCCTCTCGATATAGTCTGTTCGCCAAAATCCTACAATTTCCAGGAGTCCGACGCGCCCATCTCGCTTATGACGAAAAGCAAAATCCGGAATGAAAACGGTATCTTTGAGGTTTACAATCTCGGTTTCTCGCTCTAAAATCCAATCACTGTTTAGTTTTTCAAAGCGTTCTGCAAATTTCTCTTCCAGGAGGGAATCATATGGGGTCGCGTCTTTATAGTGGGATTCCAGCTTGTGGGTTTCACTATCCAGAACAAAGTAACGTTTATCTTGATCCGAGGAAACAATCTCTGCCTCCATTTTCCATTTGGTACAGAGTAAAAGAGCCGGCAGGAAAGTAGCCATACGAATTCCATATTTTTTAGAGAGTCGGAACATACTCATGGGACCATCGAGAAGGATTTCATAGCCACTATCCAAATCCCCCGTAACACTGTGCAGAAGCTGGTAGAATTTGATAAATTTAAAGAGTTGTTTGTACCGAGCCGGGATATTACGATAGGCAATTAAGCGCATGCGCACGCAATTGTAGAGGATTCCTTGAGCCAGGGCCAGATTATAACGATGGATCAGCCACTCCGGAGTTGGAGGCTCGAAGGTGGCCAGAAGGTGATTCTGAGGTAAATCGGCATACATATCTGAGAGGACTACTTCGGGAGGGATCCGGAGCTCCGCGGCAACCCCCTGGATAATATCATCCCGGGTAACAGGATGGAGAATATCCGGATTTAAGACGATAGGGCGATTTTCCTCTGCCAGTTGAAAAAGTTTCTTCCTTAAAGCAACCGGTTCCACTCCACCGGCTACGACGACATGAAACTCGCACATGTCCATGAGAAGTTTGGAAAATCCACGATGAATCAGATAGTCCGGACTATCTGCCAGATGAAGTCGAAGGGCTTCTTGAATCTCCCCTCGGGTTTTCCCCTTGTGGGCGTTAATCAGGCCGATAAGGTCTGTAGCCAGCTTGAGGTACTCCTCCTGGTCTAACCGGATGTATTTGGGACCGATATAGGGCCCTTTCTTCCATGTACGAAGTAAATCTGCCGTTAACATAAAATCACCGTTGAGAAGCCAGAAACAGGTATTCTTTTTATTGGCATATACAAGTTTCTGGTTATTTTGGCAAGAAAAAAGTTGCTTCTATAATCTATAAGGTACTAAAAATATATAGTGTATGGTAAGATTCCCCCCTCTTGAAGAAACTGCAAAATTCTTGAGTGACCCCTATCTTCAAGGTCGATCTCCCGGTACCGAAGGTCATGAGATGGCTAAAGTCTATTTGATAGAAGCTCTAAAAAAGCTTGGCTTTTCCCCTGCTATTCGGGGTTCTTGGGTACAATCTGTTTTTCAGGATGGTCGGGAAATCGGCCAAAATATTGTTGGGGTAAAGTTTGGGAGCGGAAAAAGCTGGATTCTGGTGGGTGCCCACTACGACCATCTGTATGGTATTCCGGGGGCCGATGATAATGCAGCTGCCCTTTCAATTCTATTAGAAACCTCTAAATTTTTAGATGGATGGAAGGGCTATGCCAATTTGGTCTTTGTATTTTTTGATCTCGAAGAACCTCCCTATTTTTTAACCCCTTTTATGGGAAGTGTCCAGTTTGTAGAAAGGTGTCCGTTTCCTCTTAATCAACTTAAGTGTGCTGTTATTCTGGATCTTTGTGGTCATGATGTACCTATTTCGGGCCACGAAAATGCTTTGTTTATACTGGGGGCCGAATATGCCACTGGATTAGTTCAGGCTGTTCGTAGCTCGGATATCGGAGATGGTCTATCTATTTACATGAGCCGTAATGTGCGTATCGGTGATCAATCCGATTATCATGCCTTTCGTCTCAGAGGTAAGCCGTTCTTGTTTCTTACTTGTGGTTGGTGGGCCCATTACCACCGTCCAACAGATACTTTCGAGCGTCTCAACCTTATTAAAATGGAATCTATCTCTCAATTTCTGATCAGACTTATCAGAGCTTTGGATGAAAGCACTATAGATACTCGTCAACGCCCGGATTTTGTGGAAGTGGAAGCTGAAGCCCTCAGTCGACTTCTAGGAGTTCCGATTCCTAAAAATCCGGCTGCTGTGGAGGCAGCCGCCTTGAAGGTTATAGAGAAACTCTTGCAGTGAAAATTATCGGACTTTATTCTGGCCCTGAATTCACAAAGCAAACACACATTTTACCTTGGATTCCTGTCCTGGGGCCGTACTAAAAAATTGTGTATATCTGACTGAAAATCCCGATGAGTGCGGAATTTCCAAATTCAAGGCACGGTTTTTTGGTAGGGTCCCGCTGACTTAACCAGTAAATGGATTTACAATCAAGTGCACTCTTAACCGACCTCTACGAGCTTACCATGCTTCAGGGGTATTTTGACCGGGGGATGGAAGAGATAGCCGTCTTCGAGTTCTTTGTCCGTAAGTTGCCCCCTACAAGAGGTTTTCTGATAGCAGCGGGTCTGGAACAGGTTCTGAACTACCTGGAGAACCTCCATTTTACTTCTGATGAACTGGAGTGGCTGGCAAGTAGTGGCCGTTTTAGTAAGGATTTTGTGGATTATCTGGGACGATTGAGATTTACAGGGGATGTCCATGCCATGCCGGAGGGGACTATCTTCTTTTCAGATGAACCCATCTTACGGATCACGGCACCCTTGCCCCAGGCCCAGTTGGTGGAGTCTCGATTGATCAACCTTCTTCACTTCCAGATCCTTATTGCCTCTAAGGCTGCACGAATGGTTCTGGTTGCACCGGGAAAGCTATTGGTGGATTTTGGTTTGCGCCGGGCTCACGGTGCTGAAGCCGGTTTACTGGCGGCGCGGGCCAGTTATCTGGCCGGATTTTCCGGTTCGGCTACGGTGTTAGCCGCTCCTCTTTTTGGGGTGCCGATATACGGTACTATGGCCCATTCCTTTGTTCAGGCCCATGAGGATGAAATAGCCGCCTTTGAGAACTTTGCCCATGCACAACCGGATAATGTGGTTCTCTTGATCGATACTTATGATACCGAAGCAGCCGCCAGAAAAGTAGTAGCTCTGGCTCCACGCTTAAAGAAAGAGGGTATTACCATCAAATCGGTCCGCCTGGACAGCGGGGATCTGGCCGACCACGCTCGAAAGGTACGTCGGATTCTGGATGAAGGAGGCCTCAAAGAGGTTCGAATCTTTGCCAGTGGCAGTTTGGATGAATATGTTTTGCGTGATCTGATAGCTACTAACGCTCCTATTGATGGCTTTGGCATTGGCAGTCGCTTAGATACTTCCTCTGATGTTCCTTATCTGGATTGCGCCTATAAACTCCAGGAATACGCCGGGCGTGCGCGACGTAAGCGCTCTGAAGGTAAAGCTACTTGGCCGGGGCGTAAGCAGGTTTATCGTTATTATGGACCAGACGGTCGCATGGCCTATGACGTCGTAACACTTGAAGAGGACACCCAGGAGAATGGAAAAGCCCTCGTTCAACCCTTCATGAAAGCCGGTCGACGTCTGGCCCCTCCGGAACCACTTTCAGATTTACGTAAGCGAGTTGCAGAGGAGCTGGCCCGCCTGCCTGAACATTTGCAAAAACTCCAGGAAGAACCTCCTTACCCCGTGAAAATATCCAAGACCCTGCTCGATCTGGCTCAAGCCGTAGATGCCCGTTATAGGTAAGAACCGAATTTTAGGAATCAAATGCTCGTAGTATTTCCCTATTAAAACCTACACGATAAGGACAGCTTCCTGGGGCTGTCCTCACCTTCTAAAACCAGGATGGTCGGATTCCGACCTCATCCAGATGGCGTAACAGGTCCGCAGGATCTTGATAAACCCGATAAGCACCCGCCCGTTCCAGTTCCTCCTGACCATAACCTCCCGAGAGTAAGCCGACTCCCAGAGCCCTGGCACGGCGAGCAGCCAGGAGATCCCAGACACTATCCCCTACTACAATCGAGGCACTTAGGGATACCCCCAGACGTTCGGCAGCAGCCAAAAATAAGTCTGGATCCGGTTTGGCATGCTGAACCAGATCTCGGGTGATGACAGGTACTTCAGGGCCTATTCCAAGAATTTCTAGCGTAGGACCGGCACTCTCCCACCGTCCACTGGTCGCAATAGCCCACGGTACCCCAATTTGAGAAAGATAGCTTAAGAGCTCCCTGGCACCGGGAAGCGGACGAACCTGTTTTATTTTTTGAGCATAGGCTTTTGCATGTAACTGCTGGAGTCGTGCCGCTTCTTCCACAGTCACCTGACGACCGGTTTCCCGTAGAAGCGCATTCAACAGTAACCCCCCGCTCATTCCAATCCGACGATGGATACGCCACACGGATAGTTCGATACCGGCCTCCTCCAAGGCTTCCCGCCATGCCAGAACATGCTGATAAACACTATCCACCAAAGTCCCATCCAGATCGAATAAAAAAGCCATTTTGCCTCTTAAGGTTGTTGCCTCGTTCGTTTGGCTTTCCATTCCCGGGTGTTGCCCAGAACTATCTGAAATCGGCTGACGCATACGATTCCTCCTTGTCTTTCTCTTGGGTTTATAACGGAATACCAGTTATAAAATCTACACTAAAGGATGAGTCCCCTGCCAAAGAAATTTACAGTTCTTACAAAATTACTAAAAATAGAACAGAGGTAGTTAAACAGATCGCCTCGTCGGGGCTTAGAGATTCTGCTTCCTCTGGCGTAAGCCGGGGCTATCAACAGGTTGCCAAGTTGAGGCTAACTTTCTTATCCTGGCGCGTATGGGGAAGGGGAGTGAGGCAGGCGGTCGCACTCCCAGCTAAGCTTTATCCTGGCGCCGGGATGAGGGCAGAACTGCTAATCAAATTGAACTTTACAAAGTAATAGTACCTTGTAGGGTTAATCCTGTGTGATTCCCCCTCACCCCCGGCCCCTCTCCCGAAGCTTCGGGAGAGGGGCCGGGGGTGAGGGTCACTTAAAAGTCAAGCAAAACTAAGTAAACAGTGTAACAGGACCAATCTGGTCTGATAAAGTTTTAATAAAACCCCAGGGTGGAAAAATAATGAGTGGAAAAGAACCGTTTTTTACCTTAAAATTAACCTATAAAGGTGTGAGGTAGAATAAAGCTTAATTTAAAAGGAGGTTTTAGAAATTATGAAGATTCAAGAGCTTGGACATGTGGTTCTTTACGTAAGTAACCTGGAACGCTCCCGGCATTTTTATCGAGATATCCTCGGTTTCAGAGAAATTGCCTCCCAAGGAAATATGGCTGTATTTTCATCCGGACGGACCCATCATGAGCTTCTCCTTATTGAGGTGGGAACAGATGCAACTCCAATTCCTTCAGGACGCCGTTTGGGTATGTATCATTTTGGTTTAAAAATCGGTAATGACGATGAGGATTTGAGAAGTGCTTTGAAAGAACTCAAAGCAGCCGGTGTCTCTATTATCGGTGCAAGTGATCACACGGTCACCCATAGCCTTTATATCGAAGACCCGGATGGGAACGAAATTGAACTTTATATCGATGTACAGCCCGAGATCTGGCGCGAGAATCCCCGGGCCATCCTGGCCGAAATAAAACCACTTAAATTATAATTACCTCCCACCAAGTCCTGTACTCTGACCCTATAAAATCTGGGGGACCCAGGGCAAGGTAAATTTCTGTTTGTAAGCTATATCTCCCTTAGGAAGGTCGACAAGGAAAAATTACAACCCTTGAAAATAAACAAGATTTTAAAGCTTATAATTGACATTTTAAATGAAGTTTATAAATTAAAAGCGGATGTTTCTTCTTTGCCTTCTAAAGGGATTTAGAATATTCTGGGAAATACCGCTATAGATTTAGACATTCCATGGGAATGCCTGGTCTGCTTTATCCTTCTGAGAGGAGTGGAATTATGAAATCTGAAATTACCCGGTATGAGGTGATTCAAAAGCTCGGAATGATTTCACTGCTTATCGGCTTCCTTCTCATTCTTTCTATCCCATCTTCTGCTGCACCCATCCCTTCAAGTCTGTCAGATACAACCCCTGCATCTCCGGATAAAAATGACCTGGAAACTATTCGCCAGTTTCTGGAAAATAAGATGGTACTTGAGAAATTAAAGGCCTTAGGGCTTGATGAAGCTCAAGCTAAAGAGAAACTGGGTAAACTAAATAAAGAGCAGATTCATACCTTAGCTGTGCAGATTGACAGGCTTGTTGTGGGGGGTAAACAAGACCTTACAAAGAATTCTGCCATTACCATAAGTGATAAAGCTCTCCTCTATCTTTTAATTGCAGCCGTCTTCATTATTCTCATCCTTGCCCTGGCTAAATAATATCTTTCTCCAGTAATTTTGATTTTGAGGAGGCTTAGTGGGGTTGATAAGGGAAATTCATGGTTAGAAGGTATCTTTTCCCTTTCCTCATTGTGGGGTTGTTGGGCTCTTGTAATTCCAAACCCCCGGATACACTTTTTCCCCTCCATACTTCCGTAGAAGCTTATCATCTCGACGTGCCCTTTGTTCCTCAAGAAAAGGAGGGTTACTGCGGGCCTGCTGCGTTGACCAGCATGTTAAATTACTGGAAAGATAAGGTAGATCAACGTCAGATTGCAGAAGCTACCTACTTACCGTCCATAGGGGGTACGCTTTCCTTTGATCTTGCCCATTATGCAAAAACCCGGGGATTCCATGTGGAACTCTATTCGGGAAGTTTTCAAGATTTAAAAAATAAAATACTCTCCGGATACCCCCTCATGGTAGTGGGGGGATATCAGAAAGATGCCCTGGGTCATTATATGGTTGTAACCGGCTATGATGATCGTAAACAGCAAATAATTATCCACGATGGAAAGTCGGCCAATGTAGCCATTCCCTACAGGAAGTTTTTTTCACTGTGGAATAACATGGATAAATTAACTATTCTCCTAATCCCCCCAAAAAAATAGAAATTATGCGAATATATCCCTGGATCCTTATCTGGAGCTGTATTTTTTTTGTTTCTCAAGGATGTGGAGTCCTAAAGTATAGACCTCAGAAACCTCTCCTCACGCCGGAAGAGTATAATGATCTGGGGGTTACCTATGAAAATCAGGCGCAATATGAACTTGCCATTAAGGCCCATAAAAAGGCCCTTGAGATTCAAAAAAATTATCTTACCGCTTGGATTAACCTTGGAAACGTTTATAGCAAAGTAAAAGATTACCCTAAAGCAGAGAAAGCTTACCAGCAAGCATTACGTCTCGATCAATCTTCCTGGATCGCAAGGAATAATCTGGCCTGGATATATGTGGAACAGAAGAAAAATTTGGAGACTGCCTTAACTCTCGTTGAGAATTGTGTTGATATGACCTCGGAATACCGGCCCTACTGTCTGGATACCCTGGGAATGATCCACTATTATAACGGGAATTCGAAGAGAGCTTTAGAGTTGATTACAAAAGCAATTCAATCCACCTTCCCTGAGCAATCTGCTTTACGAAGTCAGCAATACTTCCACCTGGGTATGATTTATCTCTCTCAACAAGAAAAAGACAAAGCTGTACAATGTTTCAATCAATCCATCGAATCTGATCCTGGAGGTGCATGGGCCGGAAAAGCTAAAGAACAGCTTAAGTTCTTGCAAGTTACCAATTAGCTCCAAACCTGTCCTACATTTCAGAACCAATTCTCAATTTCAGGTCAATTTTTTTTGACATCCTAGAAGATTTTAAATATAGTAATCGGCAAGACGAGTGAGGAATTATTTACGTACCCATTTGCCAAGGCATCGGATTTCTGTGATTATTTGTTTCCAGGTAAGCCATGTATTTTGCATCCTGTTAAGGTATTTTCGTGCTAAAAAAATCTTTACCGCTTATAAAAATTTTTTTAGCATTCTTGTTGGTTCTGCCACGGATATCCAGCTTAATGGCTGCAGAGCCTGTTGTAATCGGAGAGCAATTGAACGGATATTCCCTGGGAACCCGCAGCGACATCTTAGAAGATAAAACAAGGGTATGGACCCCGGAAGATGTCAGTTCAGATAAAATCTCCGCTCTATTCTTACCTTCTCAGGAAGAATTCCCGGCCTTTGGATTCACTTCATCGGTTTACTGGATCCGCTTCGCGGTCATCAACCCACTGGATAAAGAAGTACCCTGGTTTCTTGAGATCGCCCATCCTCTCTTGGATGATATCGCCTTATATATTCCCCAACCCGATGGTCAGTATCGCCTGAAAAGGACCGGAGATCATCTCCCTTTTGATATCAGAGAGGTTAATTACAGAAACTTCCTTTTTAGACTTCAAGAGAGTCCTGGGGGTCCCCATACCTACTATATTCGGTTTGAAACCGAAGGAGTTATGAATCTCCCCCTTAAGATGTGGTCCCCTGTACCTCTAGCCGAGAAGATGGCTCAGGAGCAGACTTTATTGGGAATATATTACGGGGCCATACTGGTCATGCTGGTCTATAATCTCTTTATTTTTGCCTCGGTTAGAGACAAAAGCTATCTGTATTACGTACTGTTTAATACGAGCTGGCTGCTAGCTTTATTTATATTTAATGGTTTGGCATTCCAGTATTTGTGGCCCCATAAACCCTCGTGGGCCAATATAAGCCTTCCATTTTTCTTTTGTCTGGCCTACCTGTGGGGATTACAGTTTAGTCGATCTTTTCTGGATACCCCCCACAACACCCCTGTTTTCGATAAAATTTTACGTGTTTTATTGTTTATGGCCGGGGTTGGAGTATTATCTTCTCCTTTTATAAAATATTCTTTAAGTATTCGACTGGCCAATTTACTGGCTGCTTCTGCTATACTTGTATGGATAGCTGGCTTTATCTGCCTGATGCGGGGGTATCGCCCGGCTTATTATTATGTCATTGCTTGGTCTGCCTTACTTTTTGGAGTTTCAGTCTTTGCAATGAAAAACTTTGGGGTTTTACCTTATAATTTTCTCACCAGTTGGGGCCTTCAAATCGGCTCAGCTTTGGAAGTTGTACTGCTATCCCTGGGATTGGCGGATCGAATTAATACCTTGAGGAAAGAACTTACGGCCCAGCAAAGGTTTTTAGAGGAAGTATTGAACCAAATCCCGGCCGGTATCATTATCGCCGAAGCCCCTTCGGGGAGGTTTATCCTTAGCAATAACCAAATGAAGCATATTTTAAGCCATCCTCTTCTCCCATTTTCTAACATCAGAGAATACTGCGAAAACAAAGGTTTTCATGCTGATGGTCGATCCTATACACCTGAAGAATGGCCGATAGCAAGGTCCATTCAGAGGGGTGAAGAGGTGATGGGAGAAGAAATCGACTTTCTTCGGAGTGACAATACTCTGGGTACTCTGCGGATTAGCTCTGCTCCAATCCGTAACCGTGATGGACAAATCATAGCCGGTGTGATGACTTTCTACGATATCACCGAGCGAAAACGATTAGAGAATGAGCTTCGGGAACAAGCTAAAGCCTTAATAGAGGCCGATCGACGTAAGGATGAATTCCTAACCATGCTGGCCCATGAACTACGAAATCCCCTGGCTTCTATTTCTAACACTCTGGAACTGATTCGTCAACATAGCGAGGATCCCGGGTATCTTTCCCGAGCTCTGGATATTTTAGTGCGACAAACCCAGTCTTTAACCCGGCTGGTTGATGACCTGTTAGATATCTCCCGGATCACCCGGGGTAAGATTACACTTCGAAAAGAACTCCTGGAACTCTCCACAATAATATCCAGGGCCGTTGAAACTGCCCGTTTCTCCGTCGAGTCCCGCGAACATCACCTGTTGATATCCTTGCCCGAAGAACCTTTATGGCTCATTGCAGATCCTGTTCGAATGGAACAGATCCTTGTTAATCTATTAAACAACGCGGCAAAATATACAGATCCCGGGGGACGTATCTGGTTAACAGCCGTTCAAGAAGGTAAGGAGATCGTACTTCGAGTACGGGATACAGGGATTGGTATCCCGGTAGAACTCTTACCCCGTATTTTTGATCTCTATGTTCAGGTTGATCGTTCTCTGGATCGTTCCGAGGGAGGCCTGGGAATTGGTCTCACACTCGTTCAATATCTGGTACAACTGCATGGAGGGAGTGTCGTTGCTTATAGCGAAGGTGTGGGTCGGGGAAGTGAATTTGTAGTACGTCTCCCGGCCCATTTGGGCTTTGTATCTAAAATGGAAGGGTCTGCCTTGGAAAGTCCAATTCCGCTAACTCGAGGTAAAAGAAGAAAAATCCTCGTGGTAGATGATGATGTCACCGCATTGGAAACTCTCGGTGAACTCTTGAAACAATGGGGTCACGAGGTAAAGGTTGCTTCAGATGGCTCCTCGGCACTGGAAACTGTTATCCACTACCAACCCGAAGTGGTCATATTGGATATCGGTCTTCCGGATATGGAGGGCTATGAAGTGGCAAGACAAATCAGACAAGGAGAACGGGGACAGGAAATTTTACTTGTGGCCCTGACTGGATACGGAGAAGAAGCCCGGCACCGATCTCGGGAAACGGGATTTGATTATCATTTTACAAAACCCGTAGATCTTACCGCTTTGAAGGGAGTGTTAAATGTCAAAAAGATACCTCCCACAGATACCGGGCTGACTCCAGAGTTTCAGTAGTTAGAACCTTCGATCTTTCCCACTATCTTCCAGATCCCGCCGGCTAAGCCCGCTATGATAAACCAACGGGAAGGGTTAGGGTGGGGCGGTCCCTATAGGCATCAAACTAGGCGCCAGGATAAGGGTGAGATCTTGGGCCGTTTAATAATACTGTTTCCGGTTAATCCTGAGACTCCAGACTGTTATGGCAAGGAGTTCTTCATCAAAGCCCATCAGAACGGGAGTAAAACCTATTAAAATTAACAAGATAATAGATTTTTGCTTGACCTTATTATTTTTTGTATAATGTGTCTCCCGGATGTCAGAGGATTTATTATTTATTTATTTTTTTTATTTTACTGTTTTAAAGAGTCCAATGCCCAGTCCACTTTATGAACCTAGAGCCGGTTCACCTCTTCTGGTGGATCAAACCTTTTATGGTCGTCTGGGGAGTGAAGTTGAACGGCGTACCCTGGTTAATAAATTCACGGTACCGATCCGTTCCGGTAAAGCGTGGCCCATGGAAGCAGGCCAAATCTGTCGGATTGTAGCCATCGAAGGGCCTCAGGTTGTAGATTTTAATGCGTGGAATTTACATAATCCCCGCGAGCGTTTCTGGGCGGCGCGTACCAAGCAACTGCATAGTGCCCACATGAAAGTATTTGATCGATTCTGGTCGTGTCTGCCTTATTTGCGCCCTATGGCGACGGTTATCGGCGATAGCATTAACTACGGCATTGACGAAGATAGGGCAGGGTGTCATGATCTGCTGGGAACACGTTGCGATCCTTATGTTCATAAGATGTTAACCAGCGAAGAGTTGGACGTTTGTTGTCATTCAAACCTTGTACGGGCCATGATCCCTTATCGTCTCCATGAAGGGGATGTACACGATGTACTCAATATCTTCCAGGTTACCGGGCTGACCCGGGAAGGTCATCAATATTTTGTTAAGCCCTGCCCGGCTAAAAAGGGAGATTACTTTGAGTTCTTTGCCGAAATTGATTTACTTCAACCTGTCCCCCCGCCCCCCTCTGTCCCCCCGCACGCGGGGGGATGAAAGGGGGGCGGGGGGACAGAGGGGGGCATGTCCATTCCTATCTGGGGACCCCATGCCGCAGATCCCCTTTCCGTTTGTCGGCCCGTTAGAGTAGAAGTGTATCGGGTAGACCCGGAATTGTTGAAGGGCTGGAATTCTCCCCCGGTTTCGGACTACCGGGGGATACATGGCATACGTTTGGAGTAAAGTCCAAATCAGGACTTCAAAAGGTAAGTCGCCAGGTAAAAAAATAAGTAAGAAGAGTCTTTATCCTTCCAGAATGCGCTTAATCTCCAGAAAACGGAGGAGTCCATTTTTCGTAATCATGCCGACCATCTTTTGATTTGATTGCACGACTAAAAGGCGGCCAATTTCTTCGCGGATCATCTTCTGCAGGGCCTCTGTCAAAGGAGTTTCTGGGGGAATCGTAATTTTATCGCTGATGGGCGTCATAACTTCTGCCACGGTTCGGGTCTGCTGTTCTGTTTCAGGAATATCCTTCACATTAGAAAGGGAGACTACTCCCAGCACAGCTCCTTCCTGAATTACAGGAAATCCTCGATATCCATATCGAAAGAAATAGTCCTTAATCAGGCGATTTAAGGGGAGATTGGGTTGCACACTGACGACTTCGGGAATCATCACTTCCTGGACCTGGACCCCTTCCAGAGCCTGTTTCATAACCATTTCCTGATAGCCGCTCTCGGCAACTCCCCGGAGGAACATGCCGATAAAAATGAACCATAAACCTCCAATCAAAGATCCGGTAAAAATTTGAAGCCCTCCCAAAACCATAAGGGCTAAAGCAAACCCCTTTCCCATATCTGAAGCCACTTTGGTAGCCTGTTTCAGGGAGCCGGTCTTCCACCACCAGAGAGCCCGTAAAACACGACCCCCATCCAACGGAAACCCGGGAATGAGATTAAAGATACCGAGGGCTATGTTAATCCAGGACAGGTAATCGAAAATAGCCACGAACATGGAGGACTGCTTTTCTTCTAAGGTTAGCTTAACCCCCAGGAAAAGTAAGGCCAGAGCAAAACTACTCAAAGGTCCTGCCAGGGCAATTTTTAATTCAGTTTTAGGATCATCCGCTTCTTCAGAAAGTCGAGAAACACCCCCGAAAATAAAGAGGGTAATTTCCGGAATCTTAATCCCGGAATGGATAGCTACCAGGGAATGGGAAAGTTCATGGGCCAGAATTGAAAAAAAGAAGAGAATCGCAGCAATAAATCCGGCAATCCAATAAGTTTGTATATCCTGACCCGGGTAATGATGGGGGAAGTAGCCGGAGGAAAGGCTCCACAAAACCAATACAAAAATAATAAGCCAGGAATAATCCAGAGTGATCTGAATTCCGGCTATTTTAAAAAGCTTAAATCCACCTCTGTTTTCTTTTTCCATAATCTTTAAAAAAGCTAAAACTCCCTTCTCCTTGAAGGGAGTTTTAGCTTTACCGTCCTGGATTTCCTGCGGGTACCCATACCTGATGTTCCGGAACCCATTGCCCATTGACCCACTGCCCGGGAATGGTTACCCAACGACCGTAGCCTGGAGTATAAGCAGAATAACCAAGATCAGGACCGGCCGGCGGGGGACTGTAACGATAGCCGTATCTTTGAGCATCGTAGGTATCCATGGCATTTCCTATTACAGCCCCGGTTAATCCACCTAACGCCGTACCGATTAAGGTGCTCTCAGTACTATGCCCAATGGCTTGACCGGCTAAGGCTCCAGCTCCAGCACCTATGGCGGCTCCAGTTTGGGTACGATATCCAGCACAACCTGCTATCCAGAGTAAAACACCCATAATTAACAAAATTAAATTGGATCTTCTCATCGTGTTGCCTCCTATGTATCAAATAAGGAGAGGCCCTGCGGTTCCAGTTTGTGCTCTTTATTCCTTCTCAGGCTTCTCCTATCCCATTGACAGGATTTATCTGTCACGCTGAGCCAGGATAGTGATAAAGTAATCTGCTTTTTCCATCCTTCCTTCCAATTTAAAGAATTACTACCCAACTTCTAAAAGAAGAATCTACCAATAGTATATAGTACAAAAATCTTAGTTGGCAATAAATAGATCATTAAATGAATGTTTGAGGTCATTTACCAATTAATTGTGAAATTATCCCACCTTTCCATGGAAGAAGCATCCAAAACTTCGGAGGATCCAAAAGAGGTTAATATTTTTCCGTTCATCCTAAAAAATTGCCTGAATAGATATCGTAATTAATTTTATTGAATTTACAGTGAAAATATTGTTATCTTACTGCTAGCCAGATTGTTTAATAAACAAGTCGTTACCACTTCTTTATGAGGAATAGCCCTTATGTCAGGAAAATTCTATATAATTGGGAGGGAATATCCATAGATGCGTGAAATCTCTTCTACCTGGCAGATAGCAGAACAAACGATAACCGTATCCAATCTGGACAAACCTTTCTGGCCCGAAGAGGGTCTAACTAAAGGGGATATGTTGCAGTATTATCTGAACGTAGCCCCTGTGATGCTTCCTTATTTCAAGAATAGACCTGTTACGTTGCGGGTCTTTCCCGATGGTATCCACGGGTTCTCTTATTACCAACGAGACTTACCTGAAAAGGCTCCAGAGTGGTTTCGTAGCATAAAGTATCGCCCTAAAACAGCCAAGTACGTCATCCAACTACCCCTGGTAGATAATGCAGCAGGATTGATTTGGTTGGCCAATTTGGGTAGTATTGAATTCCACTTATGGGGATCCCATGGGCCTGACCTTGCACAACCGGATATGGTGATTTTGGATTTAGATCCCGGAGAAGAGGCCAGTTTTGCAGACGTTTTGCAGGCAGCACTGCGGCTCCAAGATACCTTAGACCGAATGGGATTAAAGAGCTATCCCAAGACCAGTGGAGGAAGGGGTCTCCATGTTTACCTCCCTTTAGCCCCTGGTTATTCCTTTGAAGCCGTACGTAGCTGGGTAAAAAACCTCGCCAAGCAACTCGCTACTGCGTATCCGGATCTTATCACCATAGCCCATGGAGCTACCCATCAGAGTCGACAGGTTACTATTGATTATGCCCAGAATAGTATAGGTCGTAATACGGCTGCGCCTTATACCTTGAGGGCCTATCCGGGTGCACCCGTTTCCACACCCTTAAGCTGGAAAGAGGTGGAAGAAGGTCGGTTAACCCCCTCAGATTTCACCTTGAAAAGTATCCCTCGGCGCTTGCAAAAGGTCCAGGATCTATTTGCACCGGTACTACATGGAGGCCAACACCTTCCCTGCAGTTAAGAAGTCATCTATAGTCTGAATCGAAGTTGGGAAGGAGATTATCCCTGCGAGGAACGATACGAGCTGGGGTTCAGAGCCGGGCAACAGGAATGAGGCAATCTGCTTTTTACGCTTCTATTTTAGCCTGGCGAATGGGTATAAGACGATGAGCCTATTATTTTTGGTTTCAAAGAGGTGAGACTATGTTATTCCAAAATCGAGAACAGGCTGCCCGCTTGCTGGCAGAGAAGCTGATTAAGTACAAAGGTCAAAACCCTCTAGTACTGGCCGTTCCAAGAGGTGCTGTACCGATGGGTAAGATTATTGCGGATGCCCTGGACGGTGAACTAGATGTGGTATTGGTGCGAAAGCTGAGGGCCCCAAACCAGCCCGAGTTGGCCATCGGCTCCATAGATGAAACAGGCCATGTTTATCTGGGAGAATATGCCCGCGTTCTCAGGATTCCTGAGGAATATCTTGAAGCAGAAAAACAAAGACAGCTGGAAACTCTACGTAAGCGCCGTAGTCTGTATACGCCTGTACATCCACCCATTGATCCGGCTCATCGTATTGTGATCGTGGTAGACGATGGCATTGCCACCGGATCTACCGTGATTGCTGCATTACGTGCCCTACGGGCTAAAAATCCCGCCAAACTCATCGTTGCCACCGCAGTAGCCCCCCCTGAAACGCTCCAACGAATCGAAGAAGAAGCCGATGAGGTCGTTTGTTTGCAAACCCCTACCTTTTTTTATGCCATCGGGGAATTTTTCCAGGACTTCTCACAAGTCTCCGATGAAGAGGTCATAGCCATCCTAAAGCAAAGTAGAACCAGGTCCGAATCGGGAGAATCCCAGGGACAGGGAAATAAATAGAGGAATTACACCGTGAGGAATTTCCCAGATGGCTTTCTTCAAGAAATTTTTTTAATCCCTTGACTTTCCCAGGAGGATGTATTATAACAATCCCCAATATGGAAGCCGGCCTGGAAATTCAAAACCGTTTAGCCAAAGCAGAAAATTATAATACCTGGATTTATGAAAATATTGCTCCTTTCTTGGGAAAGAGAATCCTGGAAGTAGGCTGTGCAATCGGTAATTTAACCCGATTTTTTTTAGACCGGGAGTGGGTTACCAGTCTGGATATTTCAGAG
>JAUQPW010000146.1 GCA_030550175.1 bacterium | reverse complement strand
GGGGGAGGGGGTATTCAGACAGAAAAAGTGACACCTACTAAATGGTTACAGTTACCTCTCCTCAAAAAAATTTGACACTTCCTTCTCCATTCTCGTAGAATGATTTATAGAATCCAGACTTAGAAAGGTAGTTCACGGGATCCTTCTCTATTTTGGGATAACCACAAGGGTTATCCCTACGGGTTGTTTTCAGTAATTTCCGAATATGTTGATCAAACGGATTTTATTTTCTCTACCTCTCCTGATGGCTTTATTCTTTTTCATCTCCTTTTTGATGGCTAAAGAGAACTTCCATAAACAGGTTAATCAATTGGTTCTCAGTTCCATAGGAGATGCCGAAAAGCTGAATCCGGTTCTGGCCACCGATACCGCTTCCAGTGATATCAATAGTTTTGTCTTCAACGGTCTGGTCAAATACAATGAAAATCAGGAATTAATCGGAGATCTGGCGGAGAGTTGGAAGGTAGAGCAGGTTTCTACCTTCCACCTCCAACCCGGGAGCTCTCTCTCCAGTCAGGAAGCGGTTGCTAAACTAAAAACTTCCCTGACCCCGGAGGATTTAGATCATGCGAAGATTGTAGAAATCAAAGCCAAGTCGGATCGTGATTTGGAAGTTTTCTTGAACACCGCAGGAAGGGATTTTGAGAAAGAAATCTTCAAGGTAATTCCGGAAACCGAATTCCAATCCGTGGATCATCATCCTATCATTACCTTTTACCTGAGGAAAAATGTTCAGTGGCATGATGGACATCCCTTTACAGCGGAGGACGTAAAGTTTACCTATGATACCATCATGGATGAGAAGACGATGACCGTCCGACGCCCCATGTTTGAGTTAGTCCAGCAGGTTAATATCCTTGACCCCTATCGGGTTCAGGTGGTGTATAAGAAACCTTTTTCTCCCAGTTTAGAGAGTTGGGGGATAGGTATAATTCCTAAGCATATTCTGGAAGGGCAGGATATTAACACCGCTCCCTTTAACCGTCATCCCATTGGAACGGGTCCTTTTAAGTTTAAAGAATGGATTGCCGATGAAAAAATAACCCTTGTGGTCAATGAAGGTTATTTTGAAGGGCGTCCTTATCTGGATCAGATCTCTTATCGAATTATTCCGGAGTCCTCTTTGGCGGAAATGGAGTTTGCTGTGGAAGGTGTTGACTATTACGAGCCACAGCCTCATCAAGTCCGGCGCTTTTTACAGGATGAGCGATATGCTATCTATCGGAGATTGAGCAATGCTTATACCTACATCGGCTGGAATCAAGGAGTAGATTTCTTTAAGGACAAACGGGTCCGACGGGCCCTGACCTATGCGATAGACCGCCAGAAGATCGTCGAGAATATCCTGTACGGATTAGGGGTTGTCTCGACAGGGCCGTTTCCACCTCAGATGTGGTATTTCAATCCCGACGTTAAACCCATGGAGTATAATCCAGACAAAGCCAGAGAACTTCTGGCAGAGGCAGGATGGAAGGATACCGATGGAGATGGAATTTTAAATAAAGATGGAAAGCCTTTTAAATTTTCACTGATCACAAACAACGGGAATGTTGCCCGACAAAACATAGCGGTCCTTGTCCAACGGCAGTTAAAAGAAATCGGAATTCAGGTGGAAATTGCACTTTATGAGTGGGCCGTTTTCATTCGGGATAGAATTAATGTCCGAAATTTTGAAGCTTGTGTTCTGGGGTGGAGCCTGGGTTTAGACCCGGATATTTATGAGATCTGGCATTCCAGTCAGATTAAAGACGGCTTCAATTTTGTTGGATACCAAAATCCGGAGGTAGATACCTTGATTGAAGCCGGACGAACTGAATACGATCGCGAAAAGCGAAAGGAAATTTACCGTAAAATCCAGGCGTTGATCTATGAGGATCAACCCTATACCTTCTTGTATGTACCTGAAGAAATTGCTGCCCTTCATAGAGGCGAGTTTAAAATTAAAAGAGTCAACGACCAGGGACAGGTTATTTTAGAAGATATTTCTATGACTCCGGTGGGGCTTTTCTATCATCTCACCAAGTGGTACCGCCCCGGAGGGGCTCTTTTAAAGAGATAAAGACTATGTTAATTTTCATTATTCGGCGACTCCTTCAAAGTATTCCGGTTCTTTTCGGAATTACGATTATTTCCTTTCTTATGATCCATTTAGCTCCGGGTTCTCCTATGGGTCAGCTTATGGATCCCAAGGTTCCTCCCAAAGTCATGGAGGAGTGGAGAAAACTCTTTCATCTGGATGAACCCCTTTATGTTCAATATGGGTTGTGGCTAAAGAACCTGGTAACCGGTCAGTTAAAATCGTTTAAAGATGGCCGTCCGGTTCTGACTAAGATCAAGGAGCGTCTACCGGCAACCCTTCTTTTGAATATTGTAGCGACGCTCATTATTTTCTCTGTGGCCATCCCTTTAGGCATCTTCTCGGCGACCCATCGCTATTCTATAGCAGACCATGTAACAACAACCCTTGCCTTTGTAGGCATTTCTTTACCCAGCTTCTGGATAGCTTATCTCCTTATTCTCGTTGCCGTTAAAGGATTTGGTTTACCGGTTCTGGGAGTCAGAACCTTCGGCCTGGAGGGACTGAGTCCTTCGGAGAGTTTCTTTGATCGGATCTGGCACCTTTTCTTACCGGCTCTTATTGCCTCGATTACGGAAATTGCCTCTCTGTCCCGATATATGCGGGCGAGTATGATAGAGGTTATGCAACAAGATTATATCCGAACGGCCCGGGCTAAGGGGCTGGAAGAAGATGAGGTCAAGTACCGTCATAGCCTGAGAAATGCTCTATTGCCCATTATTACCATTTTCGGATTTTTAATCCCCGGACTTATTGGGGGGTCCGTAATTACGGAATCTGTTTTTGCCTGGCCTGGAATCGGCCAGTTGGGCTATCAATCGGTTTTATCACGGGATTATCCTACTATTATGACCTTGACCACCATCTCTGCGATTCTGGTTCTGATCGGTAATTTGGTCGCGGATGTCCTGTATGCCTGGGCAGATCCTCGAATACGATATGATTGAGAAGGAATCTCTGGAAACAGAACTCTACAGCCCTTTTAGGGAGTTTTTAAAAGATTTCAGGAAAAATAAACCGGCTGTTGGAGGGGCCCTGGTGATTGTTTTCCTGTTTGTTGTAGCTTTTACGGTATGGTTTCTGGGTCAGCTAAACATCTATTTCCCCTACGATCCAAATGAAACCGATATGACTATTAAGCTGAGTCCTCCCTCCCTGAAACATCCCCTGGGGACCGATCAACTTGGGCGGGATGTACTGGCCAGAATGTTACATGGGGCCAGAATCTCCCTTTTGGTGGGATTCGTAGCGGTGGGAATTGCTGTAACGGTGGGAATCCTGGTCGGAAGCATCGCCGGATACTTCGGTGGTTGGATCGATAACCTTCTCATGCGAATGGTAGACGCTGTGATCAGTTTTCCCAGTTTCTTCTTAATTCTTACCGTGGTCGCACTTCTCAAACCGAGTTTTTGGAATGTGATGATTGTGATCGGTCTGACGGGATGGACCGGAACAGCCCGATTTATCCGGGCCGAGTTTCTATCCCTGAAAGAAAGGGAGTTTGTCCAGGCCGCCCATGCTTTAGGTGTTAAGAGTTCCCGGATCATTTTACTCCATCTCCTTCCCAATGCCCTTATGCCGGTTCTGGTTTCGGCCACCTTAGGCGTTGCCGGAGCCATCCTTACTGAAGCCGGGCTCAGTTTTCTGGGGTTTGGTGTTCAACCGCCTCAACCTACGTGGGGTAATATTTTAACCGAGGGGAGGTTGTATATCTTCGATGCCTGGTGGCTAACCCTGTTTCCAGGATTGGCCATCCTTATCACCGTATTGTCCTTCAACCTCGTAGGAGAAGGGCTTCGGGATGTCTTGGATCCCAGATCGCGATAACTCGATCAGTTGTAAGGATTGTCAAATTACCCGAGCTTCCTTGTCAGTTACCCCGCATACTAAATCTAAATAGAAATATCGTGTAAGCTGCAGGGCGATCACCCAGGATCGCCCTTAAACAGCGCAGTTACAAAGGTTAAATCAGGTTTTAACCTTAAAAGTGTTATAGGAACGATCTGTTTGTAGCAACAATTCTACCCGACACTAAGCCCCCTAGGGATGGTCTGTGAAATTCTGGGATAGCTTTTATCCACAGGTCGCTGCTACGAAGCTAAAAGATCCTGAGGTAGGACCTTATTGGCTTGAATTTTCTTATACCTTCGCACTTTTTTGTAAGTTATGGATTCTATTGAATTACAAAAGCCCCAGAGGGGCGATCTGTTTATAGCAAATCGAAGTTCTTTCTATTAATTGTTAACTAGCCTCGGAGGGGGCGACCTGTTTGTAGGCAGGTCGCCTCCTCGGGGGCTATAGGAAAGGGGAAGGAATATTCTTACTAAATAAGCTGTCCCTTCAGGGCTTATCCAGATTATTGAATTTAAAATTTAATAGGTTTAAGTTAAAAACTGCAAAAGTATAGGTAAAGGTATTGATATCATTATAGATTATTTATTATCTTAGATTATTTATTATCTTTCAGAGGAGGAAATACGTGAAATTACGAGGAATTAACCATGTGGTTTTAAAGGTGCGAGATCTTCAACGTTCGGCCGAGTTTTACTCTTACATTTTGGGATTTGAGCAGGTAGGACAACGACGACGTATGTTGTTCTTTAGAGGAGGAGGACATCCCCACGATTTGGCCCTCTTCGAGATAGGTCCCGATGCAGCACCCCTACAACCCCATCAGGTAGGTTTGTTTCATTTCTGTATAACCGTTGAAGATGAAACAGCTCTGGCCGAACTCTACCGACGGTGTAAAAAAGCCTGTGTAAAGATTTTGGGTGTCGTAGACCATATTGTCTCCCATTCTTTTTATGTAGAAGATCCCGACGGGAATGTAGTTGAACTAACCGTGGATGCACCTGAAGAGGAATGGGCCCATTTAGAAAATCCCTTTGAAAGGGACAGGCCGTATCACCTGCCGGATTAAACGGGTCACCGGGGATAAGAAGATAATCCTTCGACAGGCCCAAGGCAGACAGGAATAATCCCCTCTGCATCAAGCTAAGAAGGGAAAAAGCCTTATTTTCGGTCTGAATACCTCCCTTAACCCCTCTCAAGGGCATAGGCAGCAGCTTAAGGCGCTCCTACCCTGTCCCTTCCCCGTTTCACAAGGGGGACCTTCACTTCAAAGTTCCTTCCCCTGCAAAGCGGGGAAAGGCCAGGAAGGGGGGATGGATCTCACCCTTATCCTGGCACGCAGGGGGTTAGGGAGTTAGGTGAAAAAAAGCCTATCCTGGAAGGGGAATGGAGAGATGGCTGTGGCTGGCCTCTGTGCTTTACTCTTCCACACTCCCATTCTTATTACTTTCCCCAATTTCTTAAAAATTGAACCAGCAGCCTTACGCCGAAACCGGTTGCTCCTTTGGGAAGATAAGATTTTTTGACGCCTTTACCGGTCCAGGCAGTTCCGGCAATATCCAGATGAACCCAGGGGTAATCCTCTGTAAACCGACTGAGAAAAGCTGCTCCGGTAATGGTTCCACCTTCTCGACCGGCTGTATTTTTGATATCTGCGAGATCCCCTTTGATCAATTCCTTATAATCCTCCCATAAAGGAAGTTCCCAAAGTCGCTCTCCGGATAATTCTGAGGCCGCCCGAACTTTTTCCATCAACTCACGATTATTTCCTAACATGGCACAGGCAATATAACCCAGGGCAACCACACAGGCACCGGTAAGGGTTGCCAGATCAATAACGGCGCGGGGACTATAACGTTTGGCATAGGTAAGGGCATCTGCCAGAATAAGTCGTCCTTCTGCATCGGTATTGAGAATTTCTATAGTCGTTCCTGAAGAGGCCGTTACAATGTCTCCCGGTTTGGTGGCAGAACCACTGGGTAAGTTTTCGGTTGCCGGGACCAGACCCACGACCTTTAAAGGTAAGTTCAGTGCGGCTGCACACCTCAAAGCAGCAATGACCGCAGCTCCCCCCGACATATCCATCTTCATCGCATCCATTCCTTCTGCAGGTTTGAGGGAAATACCTCCGCTGTCAAAGGTTACACCTTTACCAACTAACACAATGGTATCCAGATCTTTCTTATCGGCATTATACTCCAGAATAATAAACTTAGGCGGTTCCTGGCTCCCACGGGCTACCGCGAGAAGGGCTCCCATTTTAAGTTCTTCCATCTCGGGTTTGGATAAAATCCGACAGTTCAATCCCACTTCGCGGGCCATTTTTTCTGCCTGCTCGGCCAACATGGTGGGAGTGGCGATGTTAGCCGGGTGATTGCTTAAATCCCGGGCGAAATTCGTGGCCTCAGAGACAATCTGCCCGATTCGAACCCCCTCTTCTATTTTGGAAACCTCCTTAGCTTCTTCACTGAGAACCGTTATTTGCTCAATACCCTTCCCGTTTTCATCATTTTCCTTTTTAGACTTATACTGATCGAACTTGTAGAGGGAGAGTAAACTTCCTTCAATAAGGGCTTGAGCCAGAACTTCGATAGGGTGAGGTAAAACCTCAACGCCATAGAGGGAGGTTGTAAAACTCTTCAGACCTTTTCCAGAAATTTCCCGAGCTGCCGTTCCGGCGGCTTCACGAACCTTATCCAGGGTAAGTTCCTCTCTCTTACCCAGTCCTACCACTAAAAGACGCTTTGCAGCAATTCCCTCTCCCCAAGGATATAACCAGGCCATCTCGTTAAGTTTTCCCTTAAAATCCCCTGCTTCGATCAGCCTGTTTAGGGTACCCCCTAGGGCTTCGTCCACAGTTCTGGCCGAACCGGCCAACTCTTTTTCGTAAGTACTTACCACCAGAGCCTCTACGGCCTCTTCTTTCAACTTTCCGGTTTTAACTTTGAGTTCCATTTTTTACAGGTCTAAAGTGCACTAAAGTGTCTTTCAAGTGCCTGAAGTTTTTAAGCGCCTGAGGTGTCTAATATTAAACTTAACCTTTAAGCACTTCATATAAAAACTTAAAACACTTTAGCTCACCTTAGATGGATCCCCTTCGATCCAGACTTCACCGTCTTCCCAAATTTCTTTTTTCCAGATGGGAACAATCTGTTTGATGCGCTCAATACCATAGGCACAGGCTTCCAGGGCAGGTCTTCTATGAGGGGCTGCTATGGCAATAAATACACTAGTTTCCCCGATTTTAAGCACACCGACCCGGTGAATTATCACAACTTTATCTACCTGCCATTTTTTATAAATCTCGTCACCGATCTCCTTCAGTTTTTTCTCGGCCATCGGTTTATAGGCCTGGTACTCTAAATGGACAACCCGCCGTCCGTTGGAGAATTCTCTGGCTATCCCCAGAAAAGTCGCAATGGCCCCAGAGGTATTAATCCGAAGTTGATCGATGATGGCATCGGAAGTGATAACGTCTTCGGTAATTAGATACATAATTTATTCAAAACATGGGGACCGGAAGACTCCTGGGATCGGGGGACTCTGAGACGCGGGGATATTTCCTCCCGTCTCCGTTTCTCCAGGTCTCAGGAACCCAGATCTTCCGGCTTCCCCGTCTCGATATCTATCCTCCACTTACCGGTGGAAATATTGCCATCTCATCTCCATCCTGAACCGGACTGGTAACAGAAACATATTCCGCATTCAAGGCAATAAGAGTGTTAGAACCCAAACGCTCAGACAGTCTCGGGAATAGTTCCTTCAGTTGGTTTAAAACTGTTGCAACGGAAGCCCCTGGATCGACCTTTAGCTCAATCTCACTTTTTCCCGCCAGGTCTTGATAGGATGCAAAAAGCTTAACTTTGATTTTCACGACCGCCCTCCTGAAGGTTTGTCGAGATAATTCTTCGAACCTGCTCGTTGAGCAGGTTCTTATCTTTTTTGGTGTATCCGGTCACCGAAATGGGTTTATCGATAATAATTTTAATCTTCTGTTCTATGTTGAATTGCCAGCCGTTCTTTTTGATAATCCCTCGGGTTCCAAGAACGGTTACCGGGAGAATGGGTTTTTGAGTTTCTAAAGCCAATTTCACACCGCCAATCTTGAAATCTTGTACGGTCCCATCGGGACTTCGGGTTCCTTCCGGAAAAATAAGAACAGAAATATTTTGGGCTAACTTCTCCTTACACAGTTCCAGACTCTGTACGGCACTTCGAAGATCTCCCCGTTTAAGGGGAATATATCCGGCAGCCTTCATGGCCCATCCTACCAGAGGAAGTTTGAATAAAGAATCTTTAGAAACCCAACGAAAATTTATAGGAAGGTATCCCATAAGCACCCAAATATCCGACGTACTTTGATGATTCGAGAGGATTACATAGGCCTTTTGAGGGTCTATATTCTCTATTCCCTTAACCGTCACCTGCGTTCGAAGAACTGCAAGCAGAGTCCGTGACCAGAATCCGTTAAAGCAGTGGGTTCGACTTCCAGATCGATCTATAAGCCAAAGGAGTAAGGGAAATGGGCTATAAAGAAACGTGATCAGCCATCCAATTCCCCAAAAAAACGCAGCGTTGATGACACCTACCGCTAAAAGCCTTCGACCCAGCGATTTTTTTGTTGGCAATGTTGCAAGCATGGCCTACCATGAAGAAGATGGGACGCGGGGACTTTG
>JAUQPW010000041.1 GCA_030550175.1 bacterium | reverse complement strand
TCAAGGGAAATTTCACGAAATTATTAAATTTTATAGGGGTTTTATGAAGGAAATCTTAAAAAAGCCCTCTAGACAGGAGTTTTAATGACTTGCACCTGAAAGATAAATTAGGGATTTGCCCTGAAAATTAAACTTAGAAGACCACCTAAAAACCAACCTATGAAACCACCCAAGCAAGGGCCTATTATTCCGGTAATATCTTTGCCCATCAGAGCCCCGATAAACCCGCCTGCTACTAAACCTACAAACCCCATAACGATGGACATATGTTCTTCACTTAGGTTTTTACCGATAATGCTCCCCAGACCACCCCCTACCACCCCGACAACTACGGTATTAAATAGCCCACCGAAGAAACTCCCTATCATAAAGCCAAGACTTCCTCCTATTATCAGGCCCAGATCTTCATCAAAGTTCATAATAGGGAGATATCTGAATCGGGTAATTTTTTCTGTATCGGTTCTCATCTCTCAACCTCCTCTATTGGGCACAACGGAATCCGATCTCCAGATGGCGATCCGTTAAAATATCGTAATTTCTGTAGGCGGTTCTTACCCTTGTTCGATCACTGTCCCAGCACCCCCCTCGTAAGACCTTATACTTTGAAGGAAAAGGTCCTAACGGATCTCGAGAAGGAGATTTCCGATAGTAATCTTTTTGATAAGAATCCTGGCACCACTCCCATACATTTCCGGCCATATCCTGGACTCCATAAGGACTGACCCCTTGAGGAAAACTCCCGACCGGTTTTGTGAGAACTTTCAGCTCATCGAGACGTAACCGGCTGAGTAAATCCATCCACGGTTTTTTGCCGAGGAGGGTTTGTCCAAAGGTGGATTCGGCATTGTTAGAATAGGAAGCTTCCCATTTATTTCCCCAGGGGAATTCCCGACCATCGGTCCCCCTGGCAGCTTTTTCCCATTGTGCTTCGGTAGGAAGATGTTTGCCGGCCCAGTGACAATATGCGTAAGCGTCATACCAATCGACACCCGTGACAGGGTAGTTAGCTCCATTCAGACGGGCATCCTGCCAGTAGGTGGGGATATGGTTTTTTTGAGCAGGTTCATCGAGGTGGCAGAAACGATGCCCTTCACTTTCCAAAGCTTTCAAGAACCGGGCATACTGTTGGTTGGTAACCTCAAACTTATCTATATAATAAGAACTCAGATAGATCCATCGTTGAGGAGTTTCGACCGCGTAGTGATTCCCGAACTGTTGTTGGAGGATTTTAACCTGAGCCTGTGGAGTTCCCCGTAAAAAGGAGCCGGCAGGTACATAGACCATGATCGCGTTATCTTTTCGGTGGAGATATTCTCCATAGACCGTTCCTTTAGATAGGCCTTCCGGCAAACTCTCCCCATACCAGCCCGTCTCGGCCCAGGCGGTAGAACAATCTTTTCCTGAGAAGGTAACAATAACCAGAAAGAGAAAGGGGCAGAGAAAATTGAAAACCAGGTATTGAAGAGACAGCCGGGTTGAATCCCGGACTGGGGAAGATAAACGGTTCTTACTCATTGGGAATTTTTATTAAGCCATTGGTACCAACCTTCAGGAGCTGAAGTTCCGGTGATTTTTTCAAGGGCTGCAGCCCCTTTTGCGGCACCAAGCCCCACGTTCTGACCCCACTTGGCGAGGACGATTCGCATCAACTTGGGAACGGCCTCTTTAATCTTCAGGTCCCCGGTCATGTCGATGGCTTTTAAAGCTACGGCATCTACGTTATCGGTAAGACATCCAATAATAGCTCTTTTTGCTCGCTTCTCATTTTTCTCAGACTCTACCTGGGTTTTAACCACATCGAGCAACATAACCCGAACCCGCCAGTCCGGATGCCCTGGGGTTGTTTTGAAAATAACCTTCCAGGCTTCGGGATCCGTCATCTGGGTCAGAACTTCCTGGGAGGTTTTAAGAACCTGTTGGATTTGTTCTTCACTAAGTCCTTCCAAAATCTTACTCGATAAGCCTACATTTAAAATGGTGAGGGCAGCTTCTTTATTATTGGCCTGACCTATCTGACGAAAAACAGAAAGAAGCCCCTGAAGATCTCCGCGCTGCCTGGTTTCTTCAAAAGGCTTCAGGGCTTCAGGGGACAGGGAATTTTCAGCAGCCTGACCCATAGCCAGAGAGCAAGCTAAGAGTAAGCGAGTTACAAAGGCTATTTTGATCACTTTAAGGGTGGTTTTGATAAGCATAAGGGTGTTTTTTATTAACCTTTGATCGGGTCCGTTGCCACCGCTTCCAGCGGGGAAGACCCCATAAAACAAGGCCCGTAATGTTTTGCAAAATCATCAACCCGGCTACTATATCCAGCATGTACCTGAACCAGGTTCCTAAAAGCTGACCACTGTGAAGATCGTGAAGGAGTTGATAGAGATTGGTTTGTCGAATGGACCGATTCAATCCATAAGGTGGATTTAAGGGGATTTTGGTCCACGTGAAAGACGCCAGTGCAGCTAAAGTTCTAAACTTTTGGGTAAAAAGGCTCTCTCCGGAAACTACGTGAAGAGTTTCCCGGTCCGCGTAAAGGGCATCAACAGGTTGATCGAGTAGACGTTCCCAATGACGACCATAATTCCGACTGACCATCAATCCCTGGGAATTTCCTATATAAATGTACTCCAACCAGCGAGGAGCAATGAGCAGACGATCGATCCACTTTAATACCGGGGCCTGGAGGGAATCTCCCATATGACTCCAGTGCTGACCTCCGTCTTCACTCATGAAAAGGCCATCAGCGTGACCGACCCATAACCGGGGTGGATTATTGAAGCTAAGGGCCAGAGCCCGTAAGTTCAATGTGACAGGACCCTTCCATTGATTTTGATCGAATTGAGGTGGGAGCCAATGCGTGGGGAGGCCGTAATCGATCAGAGCCGGAAAATCTACATAATGAATAAGAAGAATCCCGGTGAGGGGAAAGAGTAAAAACAAAGGCCAGCTCACCAGACCCCCCACATGGTGGAGGATCCGAAAAAATTTAGACTTAATCAGGCGCTTGAAGTTTTCACCCGACCCACCTTGATTCTGCTTTCTTCGGAGCCATAAAACCAATCCAGTTGAGGAGAGAAGAATTAAAACCAGACCAAATCCATGATTAACCGGCCACCAGCGTTGACGACTGAAGAGCTGACCGTTATGGAGATGGAGGGCTACCTCCTTCCAATTTAATACCCCCACACCTCGTTGTTCTCCATAAGGTAGATTTAAAGAAATCATTTCCCAGCCTTCGTCTTTGTCCGGAATAAGGGAGCGGCGATAAACCAGTCCATTTTCATCCACTACCAGGACGGCCTCGGCCGGTGGATCATAGGTAATATCCTGAATTCCACTTTGAGAAAGATCTTCTTCATCGGAATTTCCAAAGGGTTCCCATGTTTTTCCACTATCATTAGAACGGGCCAGCCCTTTTCCTTTACTGGCAACAATGATTTTTGGATCATAGGGATAAATAGCCAATACAGGGGGAAACAGCCCTTGAGGAAGGTCTAAACTCCCTGGGATCTTGCTGGTGATATCCTCCCAACTCTGCCCATTATCCTGGCTGAAGAAAATTCCTTTACGATGGGTAGCATAAAACCATCCTTCCGGGGTTACCGCCAGAGAACGCATGAGAGATCCCCAGGCATTTACTTCATAAAGAGCAGGTAGCCATTTCGATTGAATAGAAACCTGACGTAACCCGAACTGATCGGAAGGGTAAATGAAGATCCCGGTCACGGCCAGTATCAACAAAATAATCAGGGAGGCTAAAGCGCTCCAGGTATGAATTTGAAACCACTTTTTTAAATTTATAGAACCTCGGTTCCCTCTTTTCTCACTTTTCATTACCTTTATCAACTAATACGGGTCAGGCCAAAAAGTCAATAGAATTCTCCTCATTCACCGATCCTCTTGATCCGATACTTTCTTTTACAAGTCTCCAGGACCGATCAGGAAATCCCTTGACACACCTGAAATTTGTTTTATTCTCATCCTATCCTTTACCTGATTTTCTTTTTCTCGTAAAGGTAGAAGGTCCTTCCGGCTTCTGCTGTTCACCTTTTAACTCAGCTTAGGACAAAGGGGCGGGGATGGGTTTTAATCCTTGGATTTAGAAGTTGGACAGTCGGAAAGGCTGATTTTAAATCACTAGATTCTGAAATACTGGGGCAATCCTCTACATCCATGGGGTCTGAGAAGGTAGTTATCAATATTCTGTCTTTAGGAAGCGGGGAGACTATGGCCCGCATCGTAGCTTATCTGGGAACCGCCTATCTTACGCGAGAGTTGGGACCCGCGGGATTTGGTATGATTGGTTTTGCCAATACTCTCTATGGTTACCTGTCTCTTCCCATCCATGCAGGTTTCCAGGATATTGGATCCCGTGAAGTGGCCCATCGCCCCCAAGAGGCTTCGGATATTGCCCTGAGTGTAACGCTGGTCAGGTTGGTTTTGGCCTTTGTGGCTCTGGCAATTCTCAGTCTAATTGCCTGGCTTCTAAACAAACCGATCCTGGTCAAACAGGTTGTAGTCCTTACGGGGCTCTCTTTTTTCTCTTTAGCCCTGGATACCTCCTGAGTATACAAGGGACTGGAACGGAATCATCGAGTCGGTTTGGCTCTGGTGTCAGGACAGATTCTATACGTGGCAACTCTCTTACATACCGTGAAAGGTCCTAAGGATATCTTATGGGTTCCCATAAGTCAGTTCCTGGGTGAGTTGGGTACTGCATTTTTACTGGCCGTATCTCTTATTCATTTTAGAAAATTCAGATGGGACTTTCGGGAAGGCTGGAACATGCTTCAGAATTCAGGTTTTTCGGTTCTTGCGCATTTGTTGAGAATGCTTATTTTTACCTTTGATGTGGTACTCATGGGATTCCTTTTAACAGAGAAGGAAGTCGGTCTTTATACAGCCTCCTCTCGCTTTTGCTTTCTGCTCATGAATGTGGCCGCTGTAATCCGAATTTCTTATATTCCTGCTTTAACCCGAGCTTCAATCCAGGGTGTTCAACAGATTGCCGAGGTTGCAGGACATTCCCTAGGACTTTCCTCTGTGATAAGCGTTCCTATAACCATAGGGGGGCTCCTTGTGGCGACTCCTTTGCTCACTACCCTCTTTGGACCTGGCTATGAAGAGGGAGCCGAAGCTTTCCAGCTTTTAATTTTAAGCTTTGGACTTATCTTTTTTTCTGATGTGGCCCAAAATATCCTGCTGGTATGTAATCGTATGAAAATGCATATGGGGATGGTCGCCGTTGCTGCAGGTATTAACGTAGGACTCAACTGGGTTCTTATTCCACGCTATAGACTGATAGGGGCAGCTTTTACCACGCTCTTAGCTGAAATACTCCTTCTATTTATGGAATTCTGGGTGGTTTACCGGATGGGGATCCGCATAGATCTCAAGCCAGTTATAAGGCCTCTCCTGGCTGCTGGAGTAATGGGATTGGGGCTTATAGCCCTTGGATCCGGTCAAGCCTTCTTGCTGTATCTGGGAGCAGGGTGTATACTTTACCTTTTTGTATTGATCGGTCTTCGAGGTATTCCACGGGATCTACGTCCATACTTTCCCGTGAAAAGATAAAAAGCTTTATGAAATTCTTTCCTCTTTCTTCTTTATAGCCTGGAGGGTCTTCTCCCAAAAAAACCCGGCGGCACTTGCTCCCTGTGACATCACGACCAGAGCGGTGAGCAACCAGGCCACCCGGCCTTGCCTTTGCAAAAACGGATAGCGGAGCATATTTAAATAAAAAAATTTGGGTTCCAGCTTCATAGGCTCCTGATGGAGTCGGGCCCGGGCTCGATGGAAATGGAAAGCCCCACGGCCATAATGGAAGTGTTGCCACCAGAAGGTGCGGAACGTCAGCACATGGGCATGATAAACCAGGGCTTCTGAAGCATAAGTCAAAGGGTAACCATGATACATCCAGCGATTACAAAGTTCCCGATCCTCTGAGGTAAGGAAGGTTGCGTCAAAACCTCCTATGGCATGGAAGCGGTCTGCCGGTAAGGCCAGATTGTTGGTGGCGAAGAAGCGCATGGGACTGGGATGGGTATTGTAGTAAGCATAAACGGCTTCGATGATGACCTGGCTGGCCGTTGAATAGAGATTGTTGGGAAGAGCATTCAACGTTCGCCCCCCGATGGCGTGGCCCGGGAAGGTTGCAAACCGGGCTGCCAGAGCTTGAAGCCAATCAGGAGCAGGAATGCAATCATCGTCGGTAAAGGCAAAGAACTCTCCCTTTGCCCGTGCAGCCCCGGTATTACGGGCCGCTGCTGGTCCTGCATGACGCTGTTTGAGTAAGATGACCTGGAACTTATTACAAAAAGGGTTGACAATATTCTCTAACGGAGTGGAACTTCCATCATCCACCACAATGACTTCGAAACGGTCACGCGGATAATCCAGGCAGACCAGGGATTGCAGACAAATTGTAAGTTGCTCCGGACGGTTATAGGTCGGGATGATAATGGAAAAAAAGGGCTGCTCCGGTTTCATAGGACCCTTCAAGGGATTAATACCCCGCTACCTTTTCTGAAAAACCTTATCCAGCTTCTCATGACGAACAAATCCTTTACCCATTCTCTTTATTTAAAAGGCAACATCTAGTCAATTGAATTCTGTAACAAATTAGTAGGTGTCACTTTTTTCTGTCTGAACACCCTCCAGCTCCCTCACCCCTCTTCCAAGTTGGGAGAGGGGATGGCCTACTGAAGTCCCCCTCAAGGGGGCTAGGAGCCTAGGCATCAAGCTAGGGATTTAAGGCTTTTCCCCTTCTTAGCTTGATACGTAGGGGACTAGGGGGCATACGCGCCAGGATAAGAAAGTTAGCCCCAGCGGAGCGACCTGTTTAACAGGCCGCTCCTACGGAGTTTGAAAAAATTCTGAATTCTGAATCCCCCGACTTGTGTCGGAGGCTACCAATAGTTCGCCCTGACGGGGCTTTTCAGCTTAACCTGACGTGTATGGGGCTAGGGGGGTGTTTCTTCTTCCACCTACTAAATGGATACAGATACTTGAAGAAAGAAATAAACTTTCTTTTCCTCCCCTCTGCTATGAAGATAGTGCCTGATTCAGGTCCTCGATCAAATCCTCAACGTGTTCCAGACCGATAGAAAGGCGAAGTAGATTTTGAGGCGTTCGGGTCTGAGGTCCTTCAATGGAAGCCCGATGTTCGATCAGACTCTCTGTACCTCCCAGGCTGGTGGCCCGGGTGAATATTTTAACTTTTGCAGCAACCGCCATGGCTGCTTCAGCTCCGCCTTTGACTTGAATGGACATCATCCCGCCGAATTGCTTCATCTGCCTGGTTGCAATCCCATGACCGGGATGGCCGGGTAGTCCGGGATAGTGGACCTGCTCCACAGCCGGATGGGTATACAGAAAATAAGCTATTTTCTCTGCATTTTCTGAATGGACTCGCATTCGATAGGGGAGGGTCTGAATACCCCGAAGGGTCAGCCAGCAATCGAAGGGAGAAGGTACAGCACCTCCGTTTATCTGAAGGGTCCGGATTTGCTTTACAAAGGAGGTATCTTCTCGGGCGATGAGAACACCCCCCATCAGATCGGAGTGGCCCCCAAAGTATTTGGTTGAAGAGTGCATAACTAAATCCGCCCCGAGTTCTAGAGGTCGTTGAAGCACCGGGGTTGTCCAGGTTCCATCTACCACAACCTTAGCTCCCGCTTGATGGGCCAGGTCTGAGATATGTCGGATATCTGTGATTTTCAACAGAGGATTCGATGGGGTTTCTATCCAAACCAGTTTTGTTTCATCGGATAAAGCTTCTTGTACCCTGGCAGGATCCGTCATATCCACAAAGTTTACCTTTAAACCCCACGGAATAAAATGAGTCCTGAGCAGTTGTCCTACTCCATAATAAGCATCATCGGCCACCAGAACCTGATCGCCCGGAGAGAGGGCTTGAAAAGTAGTCATAATAGCTGCCATTCCTGAGGAGAAGGTAATTGCTGAAGACCCTCCTTCCAGGGTCTTCAGACACTCTTCCAAGGCCTGGCGATTGGGATTACCACTTCGAATATAAATATATCCATGGGGAAAACTCCCATCCTCTCCCCGAAGAAAGGTTGTAGACAAATGAAGGGGAGGAACTACCGCTCCGGTTGCGGGATCTGGCTTACGCCCGGCATGCACAGCCAATGTTTCGAGTCTCATAGATCACCTCCTTCTGGGTATCGGTGCAGGAAAGAAGGTACAATACATTTTAAAAGTCCGTCTTACCTTTCCTTCTATCTATTATCTGATTAAACAGGTCGTATCCCCTCTGGTAGAGGCAACCGCATATGCATCAAGCTAAGAAGGGGAAAAGCCTTATTTTCAGCCTGAACCCCCCCCCCACCCTACACCCGGCTAAAACCTACCCAGACCCTTTCTGGTTCCTCAGGAGAAGATCCAAGTGGGAACGATTTACCGGTAAACCCAATACCCGGATTGTTAACCTCTGGGTGCGGCCAGAACTACCGTTTCATTTGAAATCATCCGTCGAAGAATACCTCCTGTATCCCCCATGAGAACCAATCTCAGGTTAACCTGATAACCGACAGTTTGAGAAATAATGCCGATTTCAAATCCACCCATGAATTTGGAAGTAGAAGTTCCTACTTCCGTAGCATAACCGCTGGTATCATAGGGGTTGAAACGCAGAGGGACTAACTGAGGAATATTTTGAGGAATTAACCCGGTTGAGTTAAGATTACTATTGGCATCATTATTAAAGGCAATGGTATAATAACTTCGCCCCTGTGAGGCTCCTGCATATAATCCCGGCAAAAGACTCTTGACCTGATTTGAAGGAATCATAAAGGTTGAACCCACCAATGTTAAGGGAAAATCATCGTTGGTATTGTTATTGGTCGGGTCAAAGCTGCTAATATAACCTCCGGTGCAGGAAGGGGCCGTGGCATCCAGGCAGTAAAAGTTTCCCCGGATAGAGCCGGCTATATTGGAAATATTAATAGTACCTGCCTTACCTACATCCCAGGCATACTTAAGCGGGGGTCTTCCTCTTTCGGCCGGGAAAGGAGAAGTTGTTGGGTTTCTGAGCTGATTGATGATATCAATGGGGTTATCTGAGGTATTTTGCTGTTTGATATAAGTTGCAATTTGAAGAAACTGGCTATAATCTGCGAATTCCTGGCTCTCCCACTGAATGAGGTCTATATAATAATTCTTTCCGGCTACGGAATTGCTGTTATTTTGGCTGAGGTAGTAGTAGTTGAGACGATAAGCGTCTATTAAGTAATCTGTAGAAACCCCTCCAAAAGTATGGCGAACCTGCCGGGCAGGCATAGTTTCTATAAACAGGATGGAATTTCCTATACTGGTTGCGCTGAGACCGAAAGCCGCCTGACCGTTCAAGGGTACCAGTTGAGTGATCGCTTGAGGGAGAGTTTGACCTGCTACCATCCGGCTCTCGCTCCGAGCAATAACATTCTGATAATCGCTATTACTGGGACATCCTGCCGGACAGTAAGTACCACTGGGAAGAATAATGGTCGGAAGGGGAGGATATTGGGAAGAAGGTTGTAAGTACTGGATATAATAACTTCCTAATCCGGTCCAGGTACCGGGACCCGAGGTGGCAGGTTTAACATAACTATCAACGAGTAAAAGGCGTGAGGAAATCAACCGGTTTTTAATTGTATTAAGGGCCTGCTGGCCTTGTAACGACAGGTCATTTTTAACCTCAATAAAAAGGTTAGAGGTTAGAATGCTCAGGTTAAGATCGTAGAGGATGAGACTCAGGATACCCATAATAGCCACCACGATCATCATCTCAACCAGTGAGAGACCGGATTCCGACTTCAAGATTTTTAAACTTCTCTGAATTTGGATCATAATAAAATAGAGTCTTGTTTACCCTCACCCCCAGCCCCTCTCCCACGCTGTGGGAGAGGGGAGAGGGTAGGATGTTAGAAACCTCTTCTCTTCACCTCCCTCTGCCATAGCCTCCACAGAGGAAAGAGGGAAGGATTTAGAAACCTCTTCATTCCCCTCTCCCGAAGCTTCGGGAGAGGGGTTAGGGGTGAGGACTTGAACTCCTACCCGACACCCATTTCCCATTACCCCGATTAAGGTCGAAGCACAAATTGCAGATCATGGTAAGCAAAGTGGTTATAAATGTTCTTACGATGTACCACAACCCGGATGGTATAGGTTTGCCCGGGGGGATTATTGGATCCGCCTAGATTGAGATTAAGCCCGGATACATTCCAAGTATATTGTTTTTGGAGTACCGTTGTATTCATGGTCGCAAAGTTTCCAGGGCAATCCGGTGTATTGGCTCCTTCACAGATGAAGTGGATTTTATTGGGGCCCATAGCCGGGGTATACTTACCCCCATCCTCTACAGGCAGAGCTGCACGACTTGTCCAATCATCGGGAGGAGTTGGAACCAGGTCATTATCTCCAATGACATAACGCCAGGGACCCCCATCGGAATACATCAAGACATAGTAAAGGGGAGTCTTTTCAGCGAAGTTGGTTTGATAGCTGGGAGTATAGGGTAAACCATCCCATCGCCGCCAGGTGATATTCCACTGGATGGTCAATGAGGAAGGACTGGTTAAAGCGGCCTGATTACCTGGGTCTGGGCCGACTACTTCAACCCGAGGGAGCTGGCGAATACTATTCCAGGGAGTCCCGGTCGCCGGGTTTAGAGGAAGGGCGGCTCCAGTAACCGGATGGGTGGACTGACCGGTCAGCATAAATCCGTAGGTTAAGGTACTCAGATTAACTGTGGTTAAGAGGGTTTCGGGATTAGAAACTCCGGCCGGCTGAAGCCCATTCATCACAAAGTATCCAAAGAGGTCGTTACTGTTCGGGACATTGGTATTGGCATCCAAGGAGGAACCGGTACTGGCTCCTGCCGGGTTAAAATCAGGATCTTGCCGGACCTGGAGTAAGGCACTCCCCATTCGAGTATTTGAAGGAGGATTACTGCCACCGCACGTGGAAGGTACCCCGGGTGTGGGGGGGTTAGGAGGAGTTCCCCCGGTACAATAAAACGGAGCAAAAAGGGATACGGTGGTCCGCAAGTTGCTGGTATTATAGGGGGCTGTACCGTTCTCAGGAGGGGTCGAAGAGGTATCATGAATTTGAAAAGGTCGCTGGGCATTGATCGAGAAGTTTATCGTAGACTTGATAGCACTGGTCATTGCAACCCCTATAGCGGTTTGATTGGTAGTAGTTGAACTGCTATTATGATTATATAGAGTAACTCCGTTGAAGAAACTGGGTGCTCCATTACCTTCGTTACTTCGGGTGGCATTATATCCCAAGTAGGCCACTTCTTCCGTATCTTGATTGAAGATACTGGTCGGGAGATTTCCTCGGGTTTTCCACCCTATGTTAGCTGCAGCATAATAATTGGTATTATTGGTAATATCCGGATAGATTTCTCCCAACCAGGGTTTGGCATACCAGTTGCCTACCCCGGCCCATTGGGTCAACACCCGGGTACGACCGTAGGGGCCATTGGTCGTCCAATTACCGTGACTACCGGCTATCTCATCCAGATCAATGAAGTTACTTCCTGTGTTATAGGCATTATTTCCCTCCTTCGCTACGGCCGGAGCAATATTATTTCGATTTCTGAAAGGATTCAGAGGTACACGTACAGCGTCTGTCCATACCGTGTTATAGGAGGCCAGCCAGGTGAGATCGCCACCTATTGCACTTCCAAAATCTGTATAGAAGAAACCCCAACCGGTAATGCTATTGAAGATAGATCGACTCTTGAGGATTCCCATACGATAGACTTCGGCGAGTTTGGGATAATCAAAGGGGAGTTTGCCGGGATTGTTGGTCCCTCCGGAACCGTTTGACCACCCATCACTGGCATTGGGTGTAAAACCAGAAAAGCCATTACTGTTAAGAGGACTATTGCGTCCCGCAGCGGTATTGTAAGGCGCCGTATTGTAAGGAGCTCCTGGCATAGTGGCGTCATCCACAAAATACCAGTTATAGCGATGATCTGCCTTAACATCCCAATAGGGGCTATGACGTGGGTCTCCTATAAACTGAAACCTTTCGGTGAAGGGAGCTCGAAAACCATTAACCGGGAAATCTAGACCCTCCATACCCGTTTGACCGGCCCTGCCTGTATTTGTAGGTATGTTACATCCATTGGTTCCGGTAACGCAGTTGATGTTAGCAAGCCAGGTATAGGTCCTTGAAATATCACTGGGAACATTGTTGGCCGTTACAAAGTCATACGTTCCACCTGACATATAAAGACCTGCACTCCCCACAATAGCCCCTGCAGGAAGATCAGGAATATAGGAATAGGGATTGGTCGGATCATAACCTAAATAGAGGGTTCGTGTGATATAGGTACTATCGGCTTCACCGGTAACACGGCGTGGTGCGATGCGGGTTTCAATGGTTAACTGCTGGTTATCCAGAACACTTCCTGTATTCAGCAGGGTAATAGTCCATCGGGCGGTATTTTTGTAATTTGAGGAACTAACCGACGAGAGATCATAATTAGGATTGGCACCCAGGTTAGCCGGATCTCCCGTAAAGGCAGGAATATATTCCATTCCATACAGACGTCTTGCCGATGGAAGACCCGTGTTGGTAGCCCCAACGGATGCTGCATAAGGAGGAGAGGCCCCGGGGGATGTAGCCAAATCATGACGCAGAGGACTGTTATAGAGCAGAACGATGAGATCGGGACCACTGTTAAGCGGACAGCAATGGAAAGCTTCGTACCACATACTTCCGGCACCTTCGGCTGCCTCCGAGGTGGGGGCATTACCCCAGCCGGAATAGCCCGCTCCTGGGTTTCCTCGAATCCTGCGAACCTCGATATTACCGGTACCTGTAACTCCCGTACCCGAAGTAATATTGTAACCGCTGAAATTGACTCCTGAAATCCTTACTACAATGGGGACTTCATCATCTTTGTTGGCTGTGTTCGCCGTGGTGGGGTCACAATCCTTATCTAAAATAGCCGTTGGTCCATATTGAGGGAGGGCGTTATTACAACCCACCAGGGTACTGGCCATGGTTTCAGGAGTAACATAGGAATAAACCCGGAGTACGACATTGCTTCCATTTTGATACTCTAATTGTTCCGGATGGGTAACCACGCGAACGCCGGGGAAACCACTCACCGTAGGATCGGTATTGGTACCACCGGGGTTTGGGTTTTTAGCCGGATCTGAATAATTCCGCATGGGAGGTACCGGAAGCATCTCCCCATGGGCGTTGAGGATCAAGATATTCTGATAGGAGGCCGGATCCTGATAAAGCTGCTCCAGCAGGAGTCTAAGGCTGGGTTCCATGGTAGGTTCGGTATAGCGCTGAACAAAGTCTGTGTAGGTCATTCCGGTAGGGAGTGGAAAAGGAGCCGCAGAGCTGGTGTCGGCAGGAAGACAATCCCAAATATTATTTTTATTCGGATTTCGTTGGGGTAAGTTGCCATATTTACGCATGCAGTACTCGGTTAATTCCTCGGGATAACGCACGGCATGGTTAAAATAGTCGGCCAGCGCATAACGCACGACTAAATAATGATCGTCATCCAGATTGGCTCCCAAGGTATTAGGTGGATCCTGGGGATCATAAAGTAATCCGGCTCTTACAATACCTGCCACATTGGCCAGAGGGACATTCCCACCTGTATATCCGGTTACGTTACTGTTGGGAATGCCCACATTACCCACTCCACCGATATTGATAACCCGACCTGGATTAATTTTACCCTGGTTCAAAAAAGCAGCTCTGTAATACTCAAATTCAGGACTCCCCGTAGTGGTCTGGAGAAGATCGGGATAATAATAGGCCGGTTCGATGGGAGAATAAGGGTTGGTAAGAACTGCCGGATAGTTAACCACCGGATCGTAACTGGCCGGAGTATTCAGGAAGGGAGTATAACTTTTATCCCGACCGAAAGCAGCTCGGGTGATATAATGCATTCGGTAATTGAGACCCGGGTTGCTGGCCTGTAGCTGGTTAACGGCTGTGTTAATGATCGGCCGGAGATTTCCTAAACTGACCCACCAGCCAGGAACTGTATCCACGGCAAGAACATACAGATCGAAGGTCTGACTGGTCGGAAGGCTATTACCCAGCTTTCGCATAACACTGGTCGTCTCAGCTAAAGGAAGTCCTCCCTGAGAGGGATTAGAAGCATCGGTATAAAAGCATCTAACGGTCACCATCATCGGTTCTTCTGAAGAGATAGGCTGAGTATAATCAAACCTTCTCACATCGATCTGTCTTTGAAATTTCCAACCATTTCCTGTATTTATGTTACCACTTAAGGGATCGGCCGGGGCATTGGGAGCTATGGTCAGATTTTGTTCGAGCTGAAGACTGAGAATAGGAGAATAAAAGCTATTGAGGATATTCCCGTTGGCGTCTTCGATGACCTGATCATAGGGGGCTAATGAAGCAGCGGTATCGGTACCTGCCGTCCTCTCCCTAAGTTCATTGATGAGTTGTATAGATTTCTGAATACAAAAGGCACGGTCTTGATTCAAAGTAGTAGATTTATAAGCTGCGGTGTGATAAGTGATGGCTCCGATGACCAGGACGCCCAGGATGGCAACAGCTACCACCAATTCTATCAAACTGAGACCGGATTCTCGGGATAATCCCATTACTTTTTTATTTAAACGAAACATATAAAAGCCTCCTTTACCTTTTAATATGGGGCGCTCTCGATATGGCATAGTTACTCATGTTTTGGTTAAGAACTCCGGTAATAAAATTGCCGTTGTAATTAAGCTTGGTAATTACCGTTCCACTGGAATCTCCAACCACAGTGGATACAGAACCAAAGCTATCTGGGGCTGCAACAACGGCCCCGTTAATCACAGCTCCCCCGTCTATATTAAGCGTCCCCTTCATATAGATGAAGCCGGTAAAACTGCCGCATTGATCCGTTACACAACCGGTACCACAAACCGGACTACTTCCCCCTCCTCCACTACTGCAAGGCTTGCCATCGGCTCCACAAATATTAACATTCCCCCCATCCACTACGATTACACCAAAGGCATCGATGCGCTGACTGGTGGTGTTATTATAAAGACAGATGTCGGTATTGTTTACATTCTCTATATAAATCAGAGGGGGATTGGTAGAATTAACAGGGAAAGGGGTGATTTTGTTTAGGTTTGCACTCCCGTTAATATAGATTCCATTAGGACTATTTTGAACGAAGGTTTTAAGATCGGATAAACTCATGCCAAACAAACTATAGGGATCTACCGTCTGATTGAATTGTGTGGATGAGGCAGTCAGTACTTGATTTGAACCCGGAATAGGACAGTTCATGGTAGCGGGAGTAGTTGAGTTTCCAGGATTCTGGGAGATATAAGCCGCCGTATTAGAGGAGGTATTGCATATTTGACCTTTCTGAAGAACCTGAATATTACTTCCTCGGAAGGTACTGACCGTTGCAGGAGGCGGAGTCAATACCATTCGCCGAATCTCTGCATCCATAACCACCTGCTCCACGATTTTATTTTGCCCAGGGTTACTGGGATTGAGGGGACTGGCTGAATTGCGCTGGTAGGTATAGGCATTTACTTCGAGCCGCCACACAACGCCTGCAGGCGGGTTAGCTGCATTGGTATTACCTGGAATTCGAAGATTGGTAATATCTTGAACGGCGTTACCGGTTCTCCTGAGTTCATAGTGTCCATACAGGTTATTCATTAAACCGATTTTGAAGTCTCTCATAATTCCCACGCAATTTGTGTTATAGCCTGAGGAACCACCTACACAATTGGTATCCTGGGTTTCAGGAACCGTAATCGGTACCGTACCCCGGGTCCCTGATTGCATGGGATCGAATGTGGTTTTGACAGCCTGTTTTCCATTGGCCGTAGACCTAAACCAGGCCAGTGCTTCTTCGATTCCCGCCAGGGCCACATTCATGACTTGATCCCGGCTGACCTCTGAAGCAGCCGTACTTAAAGCACTGGTCATGATAGCGTAGCCAGCACCCAGGGCCATAAGCAGAATAGCACTGACCGCTATGACGACCACAAGGGCTATTCCTTTCTCATTTTGAAAATATTTGAGCTCGTTGTTAATGACCATAACGATTCCTCATAAAATTAAAGGGGTTGTTTATCTAAATGAATACCAGATCCGGTTGATTTGCCTTGCTAACTTAACTCTCTATTAGCTGGGAGCGCGGCGTCTGCCTTACCCCTCACTCCCCCTCTATCTCTTCCTCCCATTCCCCTGTTGACAGGGGATTAAGGGAAGGAAAGAGGCTTTCAGGGATAGGTTTTTTCTAGCCTAACCCCCTTCCCGATACCGGAAGGGGAAACTCGGGAATTGCCTGAATCCCAATTCTCCCAGGCCGACTCTCCTTCCTTCACAGGGAAGGGAGGCGAAGGGAAACAACCCTTCTTTTCATGTAAGGATTTCAGGCCAATTGTCTAACCAGGGACGGTATTCCCACACGTCTCTGCCAGGCCCTTGAAATTCAAAACCGATACCAGGGAAGGTAAAGTGAAGTAAGTAACTTTATAAATAGTTTAATTAATGATACTTACTTGAGCTTAAGGCCACCTGAGAGAAAGGGATAGGGGAAGGAAAGTATGAGTTTTTCATCTTAAAAGTATGGCCTTAAGGCCATAGTTGTGAAGGAAGATCTTCTTTCCAGAAAAGACCGTGAAGTTTAAACGTTGATACCGTACTTCTTCATTTTTTCGTAAAGCGTTCTGTAATTGATATTGAGGGCACGGGCAGCCTTGGCTTTATTTCCACCACTTTTCGCTAAGGCCTGCAGAATATATTCTTTTTCCAGATCTGAAAGAACTTTATCTTTGGCCTCAGAAAAAGGCAGAGTTGAGAGGGAAGACAGGGAAGGGGAGGGAGTTGATCCAGAAAAGTTGGGTAGGTGTTCAGGTCTTATAGAATCTTCTGCCAGGATAATGGCCCGCTCCAGTACATTGCGCAGTTCCCGGACGTTGCCGGGCCAGTGGTAATTTAGAAGTAACTCCATGGCTTCCGGAGAAATTTCTCGAATATTCTTTCTCTGCTGTTGGGCAAAGCGATGGAGAAAATTCTCTACCAGCAAAGGAATATCCTCTTTTCTCTCTCGTAGAGGCGGAAGTTCTAAAATAAAAACATTCAGTCGATAAAATAAATCTTCCCGAAATTTTCCCTCCCGGGTTGCCTGGCTCAGTATAACATTGGTAGCCGCTATAATCCGCACATCCACAGGTATCATCGAGATTCCACCGACCCGGGTTATTTGTCTTTGTTCCAATGCCCGCAGGAGTTTAGCCTGTCCCGGAAGGGGTAGGTTTCCTATTTCATCCAAAAACAAGGTTCCACCCTTGGCCAGTTCGAATTTTCCTTCCTTCTTTTGAAGGGCCCCTGTAAAGGCCCCCTTTTCATGTCCGAATAACTCACTTTCCACCAACTCTTCCGGGATAGCACCGCAATCGATGGTTATAAAAGGCTTATCTTTTCTCAAGCTACACTGATGAATGGCATACGCCACCAACTCCTTACCGGTACCGCTCTCCCCTTGAATAAGAACCGTGGTATCGGTTCGTGCAACCTTATCTATAAACTGGAAAACCCTTTTCATGGCAGGGCTGGTTCCAATGAGTCCTGCCGGACTCCAGGATTCCTGGATCCTCTGTTCCAGATGTTCCGCTTTTCTTTCCAATTGTCTGTGTTGAAGACCTTTTTCTATAACGAGCTTGAGTTCTTCCAAATTGACAGGCTTAGATAGATAATCATAGGCACCTAGTTTCACTGCCTTTACGGCTAACTTAACTTCTTGAAGGGCCGATAACATGATCACCAAAGGATTTTCTCCCAACTCTTTAACTTTCTCCAGAACTTCCATACCCGTCATTCCGGGCATATTGATATCCAGCAGTAGGATATCCACCTGCTGTCGTTTCAGGAGATCCAGGGCTTCCCTACCATCCTTCGCCAACAAGATCTTGTAATCCTCTTGAGAGAGAAAATCAGATAAAATCAGCCGTAGGGCTGCATCATCATCGACGATCAAAACGGAATACATAGGTTAAAAGCGATTCACGAAAAGTAGGAGAGCGGGAGAAACCCTCTGCTCACCTATTCTTCTCCTCTCTCGTTCTTCCCTCCCTCTTTTGGGGTTAAGAAATGACCCGGTTGGGTGGAATCGTCAGATAAAAGATACTCCCTTTTCCTTCTTGGCTTTCTGCCCATATCCGACCGCCATGGGCTTCCATGGCCAGCTTACAAAAGTAAAGTCCAAGTCCTACGGAGATTTCTGATCTGGTTTTTCGACTCTCCACCTGGATATACTTATCAAAAATCTTATCCAGATAGGTAGCCGGTATTCCCATTCCGGTATCCTGAATCTTTATGTAAATTTCTCCGTTTTCTTGCTTCTCAGCTTGAAGAACGATTTTTCCGCCTCGAGGGGTATGTTTAATCCCGTTATGGAGAACATTTGCCATAACTCGGATAAAAATTTGATCATCTACCCATACAGAAGGGAGATGATCAGGAATTTGGGTCATCAGCGTAATACCCTCCTGTTCTGCCAGTACCTCGAATTGCCCAACGACCGATTGAATCAACAGGGGAAGTGGTACCGTCTTTTCTTGCAACTTAAGGGTGCCTTCTTCCATTTTGTGGACCCCCAGGGTATCCTGGATCATTCCCAACAGGAAATTGGCATAATAAAGAATGTTACGAAGGTATCTTTCTTCTTGAATTCGATTTTCCTTGGAAAGGATACGCATCAGAAGTTCTGAAAAACCTATAATAGCCACCAGAGGCGTTTTGAGGTCATGGACCGTCATGCTGATAACCTCACTTTTCATCTGCTCCTGCTTCCGTCCCTCGATAAATAACTGAGCATTGTTCAGGGCAATGGCAATTTGATTGGCAATAGTTTCTCCAAGATAAATATCCTCTCTTTTAAAAACACGGATCCTTTCATGCCAGCGGAGGACCAAGAGTCCGAGTATCTTTTCTTCAAGAATCAAAGGGAAAACCATCACAGACCGAACTTCCGATTTAGCCAAGAGATGGCCGACTTCACGCATGAGAGGATCCTTCCGAACATCGCTAACTATGACAGGCTTTTGGGTCTGAAGAGCTTTTTTAAGTTCAGGGTAAAGTTCCAAAGAGATCTGAATATTGATCAGTTCTGTTTGAGATTTACTTTGCTGATATTCATATTTAGAGCGGATGTATCCACTCCCCTTTTCGATAAGCATCAATACACCTTGATCGGCTTCTAAGATCTCTCCTGCAGTAGTCACGGCCAGTCGGAGGACTTCCTCCAGGTCCAAGGTCGAGCTAATCATCTGAACAATATCATTGAGGGTGGCCAGTTTTTGGGCCTGATTTTTTGCCTTTTCTCGTTCGGCTTCCAGTTCTAGAATTCGATCCTGGACCGGTCGTTTAAGATTTTTGGCATAACTTTCCAGGACCTGCATGGCCACGAAAAATAACCCGGTGCCCAGCATAATCCAGGTCCAACTTTCAACGGCCTTTATGACTGCAAAAGCTTCATTCTCCGATTGAACAGCCACGACATACCAGTCGGGAAAAATATCCCGTGCCTCAGAAGTTAATAAAGAAGAAGCCGCTAAAACTTCGGTTCCTTGCAGGGTATAAGAGGTAATTTTAAGGTCATTTTGCAACACTTTTTTAAGAAATGGAGAATCCAGGAACTTTAAGATTATCTTTTTATCCGGATGGGCCAATACCCTTCCGGTTTTATCGATCAACATGGTATAACCAGAGTGCCCGATTCGGGCCTTATCTATGATTTCCCAGATGCGTTTTAAGCCGATCTGACCCTCTAAAATATAACGAATATTATTTCCTGAATCCAAAACAGGAGCTGCAAAGATAAGAACTGCTTGGGGAGGTTCAAGAAAGTGGAGGGCTACCATAGAGACTTTCTCCTCTTTAACTTTACGAAACCAACTCTGATCTGCATAACTTTCTAAACCCGAAGAGAGGGTAGAAGTGATAACCTTTCCTTCCGGATTGACTAAGAGGAGTTGATCATAAAATCTGTAGAACCCTGGCTTACCGGGCATTTTTGCTGCCAGCGAGATGTCTGCACTCCCAGGAAGGGAACTATAAGCAAGATGCTGGATATCGGTGTAACCCCATAACACAATTTGTGAGATATCCTTCGCGACGCTTTCTGCAAGGATTTGTAAAGAACGGTGGGTGGTTTCTTTTAGGGTGTTCTTTGTAATAGACAAAAACAAAAGAGAAGCCGACAAGAGAGGCAACAAGCCCATCAGTAAAAAGAAAATTTTGACCTGGGTTCTGGAGTTTTCTTTCATGGGAGAAAAATTATAATAATAACCAAATAATCTTGTCAACAATATTGTCAAACCCGTGACTGTAACAATTTAAAAAGCATGAAAATCATAGAGCGGTGTTCGTTTGAAATTGACATACATACTTAAACCGTATCTGTATTGATTTTTCACGAGTATCGCTTTTGACTTCCCTGTTTGCGATAAACCGAAAAGGCTCTGACCGCCGGTAGGTGAGGTCAAACTCCTGGGGGAAAGGAGATTAGTTTCTTGTAGCAACTAAAACAATGGTTTCTTGAGAAGACATCCGACGGAGAACGGTAGAATCGGCCATCAGAACTAACCTTAAATTGACCTGATATCCCACCGTCGTGTTGGGGATAATACCGATCTCGAAGCCACCCATAAATTTGGGGTGAGGAAAACTACTGGTCGTATCATAGGGATTGAAACGGATCGGGACCAGATGGGGGATATTTTTAGGTATAAGGTTTGAGAGACCTCCACTGGAGTTATTATTGAAAGCAATCGAGTAAGGGGTCCGTCCCTGGGTAGCTCCTGTTTCTATGCCGGGTAAAAGGTTCACAACCTGTCGTTGGGGAATGATGAAGCCTGATCCCACCGATGTCAAAGCCTTGGAAGTATTATTGGTAGGTGTAAAGGTGGTGTTATAGACCAAATTATAAAAGTTTTCGCGTATAGAAGCGGCGATAGTGGAAGGGTTGGTCGTATCAATAAGGGTGGCATTGGTTACATCCCATGCATAAGTTAAAGGGAGGTTTCCTCTTTCTTCTGGAAAAGGAGAGATAGAAGGATTTTTTAATTGATCTAACATATCGGTTAGGGTATTGGCGGTCCCCGCACCTTGTTGAATGAGATAAGCGATGATCTGACGGAGTTGGGCATAATCGGCGAACGGCTCGCTTTCCCACTGGATTAAGCCAATAGAATAGTTTTTTCCGGCTATTTCAATTCCATTTTTCTGATAAAGGTAATAAAAATTGAGGCGGTACGTATCCACGAGAAAATTCTCGACGGTATTGTTCACGGCAACATGCCGAATTCTACGAGGGGATAGGGTTTCTGCAAACAAAATGGAATTTCCTATACTAGTTGCACTTAACCCAGTGTCTGGTTGGTTAGGATCAGAAGGTATCAATAAGGTTACCAATCGGGTTTGATTACTAACTATTCGGCTGTCGATTCGGGGGATAACATTACAATAATCCCCAGTTGGGTTGAGATTGAGGGGGGTAATAGTAGGAAGGGAGGGATATTGGGTGGAGGGTTCCAGCAGGCTGATATAATAACTCCCTATTCCAGTCCAAGTATTGGTACTTTTATTGTATTTATCGGCCAACAGGAGCCGCGAGGAGATCAATCGGTTTTTTATCCTGTTAAGGGCCTGTTGACCCTGGCTGGATAAGTCGTTTTTGATTTCAATGAACAGGTTAGAGGTCAAGATACTGATGTTAAGATCATACAAAATAAGGCTAAGAATTCCCAGAATGGCAACGACCACCAGGATTTCAACCAGCGTTACCCCCGATACGGATTTTATTAGATTCTCGCTTTTATCAAGGCGTGATCCTGATTTGCAGGTCATGATAGGCAAAGTGATTATAGATGTTTTTTCGATAAACTACAACCCGAATGGTATAAACCTGTCCGGGGGGATTATTCGATGCACCCAGGTTTAAAGGAGGATTCAGTGCAGCTACATTCCAGACATACTGTTCAAGGGTTAAGGGGCTGTTGATCGTTCCCGGACAATCAGGGGTTCCTGCTCCCCGACACATGTAATGCATCTTGTTAAAAGGGTCTACAATAGGGTTGTAAGTTCCGCCGTCTTGTTTGGGTAGAGCCGTGCGGTCTGGCCATTTATCGGCGGGAATAGGGACTACATCATTATCTCCGATAATATAGCGCCACTCAACTCCATCGGCCGAATACATGGGAATGTAATAAAGCGGAGTGGTTTGATAAAAACTGGACGGATCGTAGTCCGGGGTATAGGGTTGACCATCCCAGCGTCGCCAGGTAATTCTCCAGGCAATGGTTAAGGTAGTGGGATTTGACAATGCCTGGACATCGGTTGGATCCGGGCGTATAACTTCAACCCTGGGAAGTTGAGGGATACTCCCATATGGGATGTTCTGAGGGCTTAGAGGGAGAAAGGTTTTGGTAAGGGGATGTATGGGCTGACCGGCCAGCATGAACCCATACGTGAGGGCAATGACATTGAACTTGGCTAAGAAATCGTTGGGATTGGCGGCCAGGTTTGGGTCTGGATCCCCGCTGGGGGCCAAACCGTTCATGAGGAAGTATCCAAACTGATCATCGGCATCGGGTTGAGCACTGGTATTAGGGTTTAACTGAACCTGAAGTAAAGCACTTCCCAACTGATTGGGGAAGTTGATGGTATTGCAGTTGGTACTCCCGTCCTGGTAATAAAAAGGACTGAATAAGGAAATTTTTGTTCGCATCAGACCGGTATTATAAGGCGTTATACTCGATTCTGGGGGATTTCCTATATTCTGATCGGGTTTAAAAGGACGATCGGTGAAGATCCTGTTATTTAAACTAAAATTAAAAGTACCAGCCATGTTCAGACCTTGACAGGTTTGATAAAAGGAGCTTCCCAAGGAAATATGATTATACCGGGTATCATTATTGAAGAAACTGGGAGGGCCATTGTCCTGGGTAGACAGGGAAGCATTGTAGCCCAGATAAGTTTGCTTTTCTGTGTCCATTTTGAAAATAACAGGACTATTACTGGTAGGAAGATTTCCCCGATCTCTCCAGCCTATATCATTGAGGGTATAGTAATTAGATCCATCGGAAAGAAGATCTGGATAAAGCTCTCCTAACCAGGTTTTAGCATACCAGGCTGCTCCGGTAGGGGGATTTGCATCAAATTGCCGGACCGTTCGGGTGCGACCTCCCTGCCCGCCTACCATTTCATTTAAATTAATATAGCTCGGATTATTGGAGGTATCATTTCCATCCCCGGGTCGATCTACAAATCCGGTTTTCGGGATGCGAATCCAATTTTTTTCTGTAAGGGGATATGCCGAGGGCCAGTCATCATCTGCCCCCATCACCCCGCCGGGATTTAGATAATAAGAAGGTCTTCCTGTGATGTTGCTATAGATAGAACGGCTCCTGAGGACACCCATTCGATAAACTTGAGAGAATCTAGGGTAATCCACAGGTACCCGGCCATCCCATCCGTTGGCTGTATTGATAAAACCACTGAGGCCATTACTATTATTTATACTCCGAAAGTACCAGTTATAACGCTGATCCAACTTGACATCCAAATAGGGATTGTGAAGGGGATCCCCCATGAACTGAAACCTTTCTGTAAAGGGAGCGCGATAAGGATTCCCGGTATTGGGAAGCAGGGTAGTCGGAAAGTCCCGACCCTGCATTCCCGATGGACCGGCCCGATAAGGCTGAGAGGGAGAACCATCACCGGCAGGATTTATACAGGGATAAGGATCTGCCCCGGCTGAATTACAGGTAAGATCGGAAATCCACGTATAAGTCCTGGAAACATTGCTGGGAATTCCACGGGCTGTAACAAATTTATAAATACTTCCCCAGAGGTAGATGTTATCACTGGTCTGGAGGGTATCCGGCATATATACATAGGGATTGGTTGGATCATAACCCGGGCCCAGGAGTCGTTTGATATACTGTGAATCTTGCTCCCCGGCATTTCGATATAACCCAATGCGGGTTTCAATGGTCAGTTGAGTATCATTTAATCTCCCGGAAGTATTGTCTAAAGTGATGATCCAGCGGGCTGTATTTTTAAAATCTGTACCGCTCGAGGTAAGGTTGCTACTAAAATCGCTTCCCACAGGCGCTGGAAGATATTCCACCCCATAGAGATCCTGACGTCTTGCATCGGGAAGGCCTGTATTATCAGCGGCCAGTCCATGTCGTAGGGGAGTATTATAGAACAGAAGAATAATATCATTCCCTCCTAAAGGATTCAGCAGATAGTAGGAACTATACCACATTTTGTTATGATCAGGATTGGCAGGCTTTGAAGTAGGAGCTAAGTCCATGGAATAACCCGTCGTTGGGTTCCCCATAATCCGCTGTACGGATATATTACTCAGGGAATAACCGGTAAGGTCTTTTCCAGTAATTCGAATTACAATGGGGACTTCGTTATCCAGATTAGATGGATCTGGACTTATATTCAAAGGATTACAGTCCTTACTCAGAATGGCCGTTGGTCCATACGTAGGGGTCGGGGTATTATAGCAGTTCGATGTGGTCCAGGTAGGATTTATATAAGACAAAAAAGAGTAAACTCGTAACTTAATGTTACTTCCATTTTGATACTCCAGTTGTTCTGGATGTGTAACAACCCGAATACCTGGGAAATCCGGTGGGTATTTGGCCGGGTCCGAATAGTTCCTCATGGGAGGTAGGGGAAGTACCTGGCCATGGGCATTAAGAATCAAAGAGTTTTGATAGGCAGCGGGATTTTGGTAAAGTTGTTCCAATAAAATACGGAGACTGGGTTCCAGAGAAGGTTCTGTATATTGTTGAACAAAGTTAGCCGGGAGATTAGGTGGGGGATGACCGGGAATACACTCCCACAGCTTAGTGATCGTATTTCGACTGGGTAAGCTTCCGAACTTGCGCATACAGTATTCGGTCAATTCATCGGGATAACGCACGGCATGATTGTAATAATCGGCTAATGCATAACGAACGGCCAGGGTGGGATCATCGGGTTCTGGATCTGTGGGGTCGTAGAGCATCCCGGCGCTCTTGAGAATTTGCCGGGTAGTTGTGTTATTCACGGGATTACCGGGGAAGTTTTGATTGGTATTTGCCGGAATGGTTATACTGGCCCCCGGAGGACTGGCCCCGGTCATGGGCATGCCTATACCATTCGTTGTTAGTCCGGGATTAATTTTACCCTTGTTTAAAAAGGTCGGATCAAATAACCAGAAGGAGCTACTATTCGTTGTTTGCAAAAGACCAGGATAATAATAAACCGAATCAATGGCATCATACACGCCTGTCGTAATATCTGGGTTAGTATTAATAAAAGGGGTATAACTTTTGTCCCGACCAAAGGCGTTTCGAGTAATCCAATGAACACGATAGCCAAGACCCGGATTCGTCGCCTGCAGTTTGCTTATGGAATCGGTAATAATAGGGCGAAGAGCAGACTGGGTCACCCACCAGCCTGGGATATTCTCGATGGCAAGAACATAGAGGTCGAAAACTTGATTGGTAGGAGTAGTCTGGACCAGACCTCTCATAACGGTGGTTATCTCGGCCAGGGGGAACCCCCCCTTATTGGGATCGGAAATATCGGTATAAAAGCATCGGACGGTTACCAGCAAGGGTTCCTCGGTGTTGGCAGGTTGGGTATAGGAAAATCTCCTTACATCGATCTGCCTTTGAAATTTCCAGTGGTTTCCTATTTTGACATTACCACTGATGGGAGCCGCCGGGGAATCAGGAAATAGGGTTAAATCTTGAGTGACTTGAAGACTCAGGGTTGGAGAAAAAGTTTGTCCTAGAACTATTCCAGACAGATCCTCTATCACCTGGTCGAAAGGTAACAGGGATAAGCTGATATCTGTGCCTGCAGTTTTCTCTCTGAGTTCATTAACCAGTTGAATCGCTTTCTGGGTACAAAAGGCACGGTCTTGATTAAGCGTGGTCGATCGGTAGGCAGTGGTATGATAGGTAATAGCTCCGACCACCAGGATGCCCATGATGGCAGCAGCTACCAGCAGTTCTATTAAACTTAAACCTGACGCTTCCTTTAATCGAGCCATACTTTTAATTCAAATTGAGTATATTCTGCCAAGGGGATGGGGAGTATGGAGGTGTGGAAGTGGGGGAGAGGAGAATTTACTCCCATACTCCCTTACTTTCACGGTCCTTTTAAGCCCTTTTTATCTAAGGATATAGGGTGCCAAGGATATAGAGTAATTGCCCATGGCCTGGTTAAGAACCGAAAAAATATAAGGTCCGTTGTAAACCAGTCTTGTGATGGCTCCTACGTTGTTACTTCCGATTTGAATGGCTTTAGATCCTCCAATCCCTTGACTCTTCAGGGTAGATACAATGGCCCCAGAAATAACTGCCCCGTTATCCACCGACAGGGCTCCACTTGCATAGACAAACCCTGTGAACTGACCACAATTATTGGTCCCACATCCCAACGGACCTCCTAAAATAGTTAAATCTATTCCATCGGCGACCAACACACCATAAGCATTTATGGGTAAGTTGGTATTTGTATCGTAAAGATTAATCGTTACCGTAGAAAATCCTGAACTTCCCTCTATGTAAACGATAGGTGGCGTGGCAGAGTTACTGGGATAAGGCACCAGTTTCGAATTAAAATCGGCACTGTTATTGATGTAAATTCCACTGGAATTATTCTGGACAAAAGCTTTAAACTCAGCCAGGGTCATTCCAAACACCGTGAGAGGACCCACCGCACTGTCAAATAGGGGATCCGAAAGGATAACCCCCTGACCTCCGACTAAAAGCCCATCGTTGGTAATATTTCCAGTATTATCCCGATATAGAATCGCCGTCCCACTATCATTGCGGACCTCACCCTGGCTGTGGATCCAGATGTTGCTTGCCAGATAAGTCGTTAAGGCAGCCTGAGGGGGACTTAATGCCATACGGCGAATCTCTGTACCCATGGTTAAAGTTCGCAAAACTTGATTCGGGCTTTGGTTATAAGGAACTGTGGCATCCTCTCGTTTATAAATGGCCCCATCTACCTGGATATGCCAGATTAAACCGCTTGCACCAGACCCCGGGAGTCGCTGGCTCGTAATGTCTTGAACCAGTGTGTTCTTAACCTCATAGTGTCCGAATAAACGATTATTTAAACCTATAGGAAAATCTCGTACAATACCTATGGAAGAATCCTGGGTTTCTGGAAAGAGAACCTGGGTGGTTCCTCTCATCTGACCAGCATTGAGGGGATCAAAAACGGTCTTGACCGGAGGTTTTCCGTAAGCTGTAGATCTAAACCAGGTCAGAGCATCTTCCACCCCTGCCAAGGTTACACTGGTTACCTGATCCCGGCTTAGTTCTATAGCGGCCGTTTTGAACGCACTTTCCATTATCGCATAGCCGGTCAGAAGGGCTGTAAATAAAAGGGCACTCACCATAAGAACTAACACAAGGGCCATTCCCCTTTCATGTAAGATAAAAGACATAGCCGGAAACATACTCAAAGATACACAGAACCCCAAGACCTAAAAGTTGGGTTGAGGTAACATCCATGAGAACCTTTTCTTTGTGTTCTTCCTATCTGTTGGGTGAAACAGCTTAAAAACTTATCCTTCCATGACCCGATCCGGAGGGATCGTCAGGTAAAAGATACTCCCCTTTCCTTCTTGACTTTCTACCCATATCCGGCCTCCATGAGCTTCCATGGTTAATTTACAAAAATAAAGCCCAAGACCTATCGAAATGTCCCCTTCCTTCTTCTGACTTTCTACCTGGACAAATTTATCAAAAATTCTGCTCAAATACTCCTTGGGTATTCCTATTCCTGTATCCTGAATTTTAATACGGACCTCACCTTCTTCTTGTTTTTCAACTCCTAAAGTAATCTTTCCACTCCGGGGAGTATATTTGATCCCATTGTGAAGAATATTGATCAGAACCTGTAGGAAAAGCTGATCATCTACTTGAATCGAAACAGGATTTTCTGGAATTTCCACGATCAAATCGATGGACTCTTGCCTGGCCAGTATCTCAAATTGTTTAACAGCAGTTTCTATAAGCCGGCCCAGAGGGATTGTTTTTTCTTGTAATTTTAAAGTTCCCTCTTCCATTTTATAAATTTCTAAGATATTACGAATTCCAATCCTTGCAAATTCATTTTTCATCTGTTCCAGTCTACGCTCTTCGGCAAACAGTTCGGCATTTTTGAGGGCTATAGAGATCTGGCTGGCTATGATTTCTCCCAGTCGAATTTCTTCTAATTTAAGGAGCGTGGCTTTCTCCCGCCAACGCAGAACTAGCAATCCCAGGAGTTTCCCCTCGATCATCAGGGGTAAAACGAGAATAGATCGTATACCTAACCGGGTTAAGGTATCCCGTAATTCGTACATAAGTGGATCCATCTGTACATCGTTAACTACCACGGGTCTTTGGGTTCTGATCGCCTTTTTAAGTTCTGGATAGCGATCCAGAGAAATGCGAATGTCAATGAGTTCGGTCTGGGAAGAGTTTGAGTGATATTGATATTTGGAACGAAGGTGTAGACCATCCTTCTCGATCAAGAACAGGGAACATTGACTGGCATTCAGGGACCGTCCTACGATAGCTACGGCCAGTTGGAGAACTTCTTCCATATTTAGAGTGGAGCTGATAAGTTGGGAAATATTGCTGACAGTTGCCAATTTCTGAGCTCGATCTACCGCTTTTAGTTCCAATTCTAAAGTTCTGGTATCGGTAGGTCGTCGCAGAACCTGAATCTGCTCTTCTAGCGTTTCAGCTATTTGATTGAGAGTCTGCCCTAAGACTCCCAACTCATCTTGAGATTTTATTTTTATCCGGCTCCTTAGGTTCCCCTTAGCCATTTTTTGGGCACCTGCAATCAGGATTTTAAGAGATCCCAGGATACTTTGAGCCGCTTTCTCGCCTAAAATTACAGCCAGGGCACATCCTACTCCCAGTGTGATCCAGATCCAGCGCTGCATCGCTTCTACGGGAGCTAAAGCTTCACTTTCGGGCTCAACAGCTATCATATACCATTTAGGTGGGAAATAATCTGCTTCAGCGGGTAAAAGCGTATGAGCCGCTATGATTTTGGTTCCATCCGAAAGGGTATAAGAACCGGATGAAATATCGCCTTGCAATATTTTTGTTACAAGGTTCTGAGAATTAAAAGGTTTCAAAATCATCTCTTTATCGGGATGGGCTAGCACTCTCCCCATAGGATCGACTAAGGCCATATAACCGAATTTTCCGATCTTGAACTTATCTGTTATTTCCCATATCTGTTCCAGTCCTACATAACCTGCCACAACGTATAAAACCCCACCTCCTGAATCCAAAACCGGAGCTGCAAAAACAAGGGTTGCTTGAGAAGGATTAAAAAAATAAAAACCTGAGATCGGAATTTTTCGACTCCTGACTTCACGAAACCAGTCCTGATTGGACCAACTTTCTATGCGGTTGGATCCTGTGGAGGCAACCACCAGTCCCTCTGTATTAGCCAGGGCAATTTGTTTATAAAGCTTATAAGATCTTTGTATGCGGTACATTTCCTCAATTTTTTCCGGCTGACTCGCCGTAAGTGAAGCAAGAACCAGACTATTGGATAAAACCCGGATACCGGCCTGGGCACGAGAAATAAGGGGAGTAATTTCCTTGGCTTTGTTTTCTGCCAGGGTTTGCAGATTGCTGTAAGTTGCTTCTTTTAAGGCTTTCTCGGTGATAGACAAAAAGGTTACCAAAACAAGAGTAAGGGGAAATAACCCTACCAGTAAGAAGAAAAATCTGATCCGGATTCCTAAACTTTCCCGGAATTTTTTAAGCACACGGCGAATTAAATACATACCTCAAAGAGATACTTTCTACGAGCCTTAACTCTAGCCCTGGAAATTATCCCCCAGGGGGGATTCATTTACCGAATTTAAAGTTTATTTTAAATAAGGGAAGAAAAACTATAGCGTATGGATAAGCTATACTACTTATGTTATCGTAACAGTACCGGATTTAAAAGGGAATTTTCGTATGTTCCAGAACCTCATTGAATTTCAAAGTTTAAAGGCACTTACGACCGATGGCCGTTTGCTGTTTGGTACCCGTACCGTGCGATTATTTGCCTATGGGTTCCTATCTGTCATACTGGCCCTTTATCTGACCCAACTGGGTTTAACTGACCAACAAATTGGTTTACTCTTGACCCTTACCCTGGTCGGGGATGCTATCATTTCTCTCTGGATGGCGGCGGTAGCAGATCATATCGGACGAAGACGCATGCTCATTCTGGGCGCAGGTTTAATGATCTTTGCGGGTTTGGTCTTTGCATTAACCAGGAATATGGTTTTGTTAACCCTGGCAGCCATCATCGGAACCATCAGTCCCAGTGGGAGTGAAGTTGGGCCTTTTTTATCCATTGAACAGGCAGCCCTTCCACAAACAGTGCCCAACAAGTATCGTACCCAGATCTTCGCCTGGTACAATTTGATCGGTTCCTTCGCAACGGCCCTGGGTTCCTTTAGTGCAGGCTTGTTGGTAGAAATTCTACAACACCAGGGGAGTACCCCCCTTAACAGTTATCGAGCCGTTGTGATCGGTTATGCCTTGCTGGGCATAGCACTGGGGTTATTATTCGCCAAATTATCGCCGGGTGTTGAGGTAGAACGAACGCAACTTCAAGGTTCGGGAGAGATTCGAAAAGCAACAGCCTATCGTTTCGGTTTACATCAGTCTCGCAAGGTAGTCCTAAAATTATCTCTTCTCTTTATGCTGGATTCCTTTGCAGGTAGTTTGGTCGTACAGAGCCTTATTGCTTATTGGTTTCATATCCGTTTCGGTGTTGAACCGGCTATCCTGGGAAGTATTTTTTTTGGTGCCAATATCTTTGCCGGACTATCCGCCTTGGTAGCTGCCCGCATAGCCTCTCGTTTCGGATTAATTAATACCATGGTATTTACCCACATCCCCTCCAATATTTTACTGATTCTGGTACCCCTGATGCCAGATTTGACTTCGGCTATCATTGTTTTGCTATTGCGCTTTAGTATCTCACAGATGGACGTACCCACGCGCCAATCCTATACCATGGCAGTAGTGGATCCCGACGAACGATCGGCTGCTGCAGGAGTAACCAGTATAGCCAGAACTGCTGCTAGCTCAATTGGACCGATGATCACAGGAGCTTTGCTCGGTGCTTCATGGCTGAATTTGCCTTTTTTCCTGGCTGGTAGTCTCAAAATCATTTATGATCTGGTCCTCTATCACAATTTTCGTAGCTTAAAACCTCCAGAAGAAAGCTAGAAAGCTTTAAATGCGCTCCAGCCCAGCAGAGAGAACTACTCAGGCGAAAATGCTTGATAGAAAGCTTTTATTTTACTCAGAATTTGTTTGATATTTTTTCTTATTCGCAGGGCTAATTGGGCTGTGGTAATACCGACGAGGGCCCCTGCTAAAACATCTGAGGCAAAATGCTTGTTATCGTTAATTCTGGAAAAACCTACCAGACCGGCTAAGGAATATGAAAAGACAGGAATAATGCCGTAACTTTTATATTGACTGGAAAGAATCGTAGCTACATTAAAAACGACCGAGGTATGACCCGAGGGAAATGAGCCTCCTTCACTAAAGGGATCATAACTAGTGGGTCCTTTTCCCTTATAAGGACGCTGTCTTCCAAGAGCGGCTTGAAGGGTTCCTGTAAGAATACCATCCAAGGATAAGGCTCCTAAGGTCGTTAATCCCAAATTCACCAGGGAAGGAACCTGCAAAACTCCCCCTACTATCGACACACCAATGAACACAGGTACCACAATTCTTCCATCTCCCAAAGGTTTCACCATTTTGGACAGTTCATCTGTTGTGGTAGAGCGATGATCCTGCATGGTCTTTTGGATGTCGGCATCGAAAATCATGATCGTACCTATCAAAAGTAAAATTCCTAACCAGGAAACTTTTATCCGAAGGGTACCCTGTTTCATCTTTTTTCTTTCCAAATTTTGAATTTATTTTAACTTTCTTAGCATACCGGTTGCAATAGAGAATGACCATCTTGAGTAAGGCTACTAAAAATAGATGAATTGTCAAGAACAATCATGAAGTATTCTTTTACAGAAATGATAAATAAACTTAACCTTCGAATTTTTGTCTCAACTTGCAATCGGTGATCTGTTATAATATCTTTTTCGATAAGATGGATCACCCGGTATGTTCGCCTGTAAAGAATTAAGGAGACCCCCAACATGCAAAGAATTCCATTATCTAAAGCTTATATCGACGCGGAAATCAAGCAGAAAATCCTGGAGATCACCGAACAAGGCTGGTATATTTTAGGAGAACAATGTCAGTTATTCGAAAAGGAATTTGCCGAATTTATAGGGACTTCCGAGGCTGTTGTAACCTCTTCGGGTACGGCTGCGATTCTTCTGACATTGCAGGCTTTGGGTGTTAAAGCAGGAGATGAAGTGATCGTTCCCTCGCATACCGCTTTTCCTACCGTAGAGCCTATCCTTCTTCTGGGTGCGACGCCTGTATTTGTCGATATTGACGAAACTTATACTTTAAACCCCTCCCTCCTCGAGGAGAAAATAACGCCCCGTACGGTAGGAATTATCCCGGTTCACCTGTATGGGCATCCGGCCCATCTGGATCCTATTCAAAGAGTGGCCGAAAAATATCATCTGTTTGTCCTGGAAGACTGCTGCCAGGCACACGGTGCTGCTTATAAAGGAAAAAAGGTTGGATCCTGGGGAAAAGCAGGATGTTTTTCATTCTATCCATCTAAAAATATGACGGTTTATGGAGATGGGGGCATAGTAACGACCTCCGACCTGGGGCTTGCAGAGAAGATCCGATTGCTCCGGAATCATGGGCTTGTGGGAAAGTATCGGCATGAAATTCTGGGTCATAACCTCCGATTTAATGAGATACAGGCTGCGGTCGGCAGATTACAACTTCAAAAACTGGAGTGGTTTAACCAAAGACGAAGAACCTTAGCAAACTTTTATTCAACCTGTTTAAGGGAGGTCCTGAACCTGGAAGAAGTTAATTCTTCAACAAGCTTGGATCCAACCCCGATTCTATGTCTTCCCTCCGAGCAGGACTGGGCTTATGCGGTTTATCATCTGTATGTCATTCGAATTCCTTCTCCAGGACATTCCAATCAAAGAGATCGACTGATTCAATTCTTACAAGAGAAGGGGATTCATACCGGCATCCACTACCCTATCCCCTGTCATCTCCAACCGGTCATGAAGACCTTTTCCGGTCGACCTTCCGTTTTACCAAAAACAGAAAGTGTGGTTCAAGAGATTATCTCGCTGCCGATGTTTCCGGAGCTAACGGAAGATGAAATTCTCTACATCACCCAGTCTATTAAGGAATTTCTAACCCTGTAGCAGGCCGGTTGGATGAGGTACTTTATCTGAAGGTCTGCTTTCTGGCTGCCGGGTACCAGGGGTTCTACCCCATATGCCTGAAGTGAGGGATTAAACCTGGGGGTTTAGATCCCTCTAATAACCCCTATGCGCGACAGGATAAGCTGAAAAGCCCTGTCAGGGGCGAACCGTTGGTAACCCCCGACACGCAAGTCGGGGGATTCAGAAAATCAGAATTTTTTCAAGTTAAACGGGTCGCCCCGCTGGGGCTAACCTTCTTACCCTAGCATGTATGCCTAACTCTCTCCAAGGGGGAATTTAGCAGGCAACCTTCTAAATCCCCCCTCGAGGGGGGCAAGGGGGTGTCCAGACCGAAAATAAGGCTTTTCCTCTTCTTAGCTGGATGCGTATGGGGTTCTACCCAATCTTCCTATATGGCAGGATGGCAGTTGGATGGGTACAGGTTGTAGAACGGAGCTTTTCTCCTTATGATAACACCCTTAAACCTTACCGATGAGTGTCGGGTTATGATTTTTGCCCCCCACCCGGATGATGAAACGTTGGCCACCGGTGGACTCCTCCAACAAGCAGCAGCCGTTGGCGCAGCCGTCCGTGTGATCTTTGCGACCAACGGAGATAACAACCCCTGGCCTCAGCGCGTTATCGAACACCGCTGGCGGATTGGGATTACCGACCGGGTCCGATGGGGAACGAAACGCCGTGACGAGGCACTGGCAGCCTTGAAATGCCTCGGTATTCCATCTACCTGTACGGTCTTCCTGGGATATCCCGATCAGGGACTCACCGGACTCTTACTTACCGGAAGTCAAGAGATTCTGATAAAAATTGCCTCAGAAATTGCCAACTGGAACCCTACCCTTCTGATTATTCCGTCCAGCCTCGATATCCACCCCGATCACAGTGCACTTGCAGTCCTGGTTCGCTTGGCCCTGGCTTATTTAGGCCGGGATCAACCCCACCTTACCCAACTCAGTTACCTGATACACCCCCCACAACGGAGAGGGACCCCAACGGATTTTATTTATCTTTCGTTGAGCCGGGAACAGCAACTCCATAAACGCGAAGCCATTCTTTGCCATCAGAGCCAGCTTAAGTTGAGTCGTGGCAAACTACTTGCGTTTGTTAAGGATTCAGAGAAGTTTCTACCTGTTCCAGAGTCGGCCTCTCTGTATGGTCGACATCCTATACGCCATGTCACTCTTTCAGGCTCAACTTTACGATTGGATATGGCCATCCGAATACTTCTAGGCCTGTCAGGGAGATCCCTTCTCTATCTCATAGCCGATCACCCGGGTAAAGGTACTACCTGTTTATCGGTAAAACTTCCTGTGAAGTCCGCAAAGGTTAATGTGTGTGATGTCATCTCCGGGGCTATCGTCGCATCTGCTCTTTTTGATGGTATTTGTTGGAAAGGAAAAATTTTACTCCCTCTTTCGGTTCTGCTTCCGGCAGATCGAATATTCGTCAAGTTGGAGAGACCATTCATCTTCTTCGATGAGGGAGGATGGAGAGAGATTTCGATCCCCTCCTTATCCCAGCGGGCCTCTTCGGTTACCATGATACAGGAAAAGAAACTACCATAACTCCGGTGATCTGTTGGGTAAAGCCTTGCTATAAGGTGGTCGCATTTTGCAGAGGCGTCGTAAGTCAAATATGTGGATGTTGGAATAGCCATCCATGGTGATTCAATCGGTGAGACGGAAGGAGGGGTATACAGAATTGCCACAGAGTAGATAAGTCTCTTCAGCTACTTTCTTTTGGGAGGAATCGCAGTAAGGGTTTGCACTCCTCTGCTTTGCGCTTCTCAATTTCCTTATCCTCTTACCCTCAGATAGAAGAATTCTCTGTAAAAGAATTCTCTAAAGGTAAATAAACGTAGAAGGTGGTTCCTTTACCGACTTCGCTGGTTACCTCAATTCGGCCTCCATGATTTTCTACCAGTTGATAACTTACCGAAAGCCCTAATCCGGAACCTTCTCCCACGTCCTTCGTCGTGAAGAAAGGTTCAAAGATTCTCAAAAGGTCTTCCTCGGGAATTCCACATCCCGAGTCCTGAAATTGAATCAACACGTGTTTTTTTTCATTCTCTTCCACAAGCCCGGTTGAGATGACTAATTGCCCTTCTCCCTGCATGGCGTCAGCTGCGTTCAAAATAAGATTGAGACAAACTTGTTTGATCTGGGCAATATCGATAAATATGGGAGGAAGGTCGGGATGAAAATTTTTCTGGATCTGTATGGATTTAACCCTTTTTTCATAACTTGCCAGGGTAATAATCTCATCGATGACCTTATTCAAATCCACCTGCTCTCGAACCGTTTTTCGCTTAGAAGCAAAATTTAATAAATCCCGCAAAATTTTCTTACATCGTAGGGCTTCTCCTTCAACGATTTTTAAATCCTCATAAAAGGGGCTTTCCGGACTTAATTCCTCCAGAATACATCCCACGGTGGTCAGGATAATTCCAAGGGGATTATTAATTTCATGGGAAATTCCCGAAGTAAGTAAACCTATGGCACTGAGTCGCTCGGCTTTAATCAATCGCGTTTGGGCCTTTTTTAATTCCTGGTTAAAAGCCCGTGCATTCTGTAAAGCGATTTCCTTTTCCTCAAGGATTTTACTCAGATTTTCTGCCATAACATTAAAGGTGGAGGCCAATAAACTGATTTCATCGGTTCCCTCCACTTCTATACGCTCTTCTAAATGCCCCTGGGAAAATCTTGCCGCTTTGTCTACCAACTGAATAAGAGGCCGTGAAATCTTCGCAGACCACCAAGCTGTGAGGACTAAGGTAACTCCTAAGGTAATGGTGGAGATAAGGATTAAAGCTTGAGTCAGACGCCGGGTAAGGGTTCTCACCTCTTTAAGGGACATTTCAATTTGAATATTCCCAACGTACCGATTCTTTGAAAATAATGGATTGGTAATTTCAAGTACGTCCCTTGTATAGCGGAACGTTACTTGATGAGGAACAGATAAGGTTTTGCCACCGGGTAAATCAGGGAGCTTCTGATTTTGAGAGGAGGTTTCTTCAGTCCCATCAGAAAGAACCATCCCTTCCGCATTGTAAACGGAAACCCGACGCACGTTATCTTCATAAAGAATAGGTCGAAGTACTTGCCTTAAATAGTTTGTATCTGGAGGATCTAAAGCATTTACAATATGTTCTCCTAAGGTTATCGCAAACCTTTTACCTTCTTCTTCCAATTCCTTCTTTAAAATTCTTTGCTGAACGATCAAAATCCCATAACTGGATATTCCCATTACCAGAGTAAGGAGAATCGATGTGCCTGCTATTAACTTTAACTGAATTCGGGATTTTAACCTTTCGAGGATATGAGCAAACATCGGTAAAAAATGAATCCTTTTTTGTTTTAGTCTTATGGTTGACAATGAAATATAAACCCAAGAGCAGATCCCATCCTGGGCTTCCGGTTTCAGGTTTTCTGCCCCTGTTTATCATGTTATCCTGATGAATTTCCAAATGCAAGGGTAAATCTTATACCGGGTCTTGATCTTCAACCCTTTAGGAGCATCTTTTTTACTTATTTGGCTCCTTAATTCCCTTTCCGATATAGAAGATTTGAGGACTGTCTAGGTTCCCACTCTCTTCCCTTCCAAGAAAGGAGAAAGTAGGAACCTGGGCAATCCCTGAGTTCCCCCTTCCTACGCGGGACGGGGGTTAGGTTAGAAAAAACTTGCCCCTGAAAGCTTCCCCCTTTGGGGGATCCAGGTGAATCTGTAAATGTAAGAGTAGATAAGATAAAGGGAAGGTTTCAGGCATGGTTCTTATTGATTATGAATCCAAAATTAACTCCAGGAGACCTGAACCATGCCTTGTTGAAGATATCTTTATCAGGTACAAAGATAATGCCAATTTCTAAAATAAAAGAGCCTAAGCTTAAAAAGCTGATCTAAAAGAACCAGAACTTTTTGAATCATTCTCTAGCTAGAAGGCCTGTTTTAGACTGTCATGGAAACATGATCTTTTCGAAAAAGAAAATGTTTCATGGAATTTAACCTGTGGGATAAAAATAAGCAACTGTCTTATTCTTATGTTAATCTGTCATGGTTTAATGACAAAAAGATTTCAAGAAGGCTTAATAATAAGCTGTAAGAAGAATTGAAGAATTTCAAGTGTAACTGTTCTTTTCAGAATAGAGAAGCAACAAACGGTTTCCTGGCACATAATTTGTACTATTATTAGATGAAAAAGAAAATTTATTTCTTCTTTATCCAGCTTAGTGCCCGGTAAATCACTCAAAAATCAAGAAAGGAGGAAGTATGTTTGGTATTGGAACTCCGGAATTGATGGTTATTTTGCTCATAGCCCTTATTATTTTCGGTCCGGGTAAACTACCTGAGTTAGGGGGTTCCTTAGGTCGGGCGATTCACAATTTTAAAAAGGCCCTTCATACTTTGGAGACAGAGGAATCAGAACCAAAACCCCTTTCAAAAACTTCTACCTCATCTTCGGAAGAGCAGACCCATTAAAATAACCGGAAATGATGGTTTTCTACCCCTTTAGTTTTTATCGTTGGATTCTGGTGGTCATTTTCATCGGTTATTTACGGGTTGGTCCTGCCGGTGCGCAGGGGTTAGATGTTCCTGCTGCGAAAAGTGTTGATGCCGCTTCCTCCCCTTCATGGATAAATCCAACCTTGCGTAAAACTTACGAAAATGCCATAGCCCAGGCGCGCAAGTGGCTCGATACTCTGGAAGTAGATCCTATAAAACTTCGACAACAAGGTATTAAAGGCAAAAAGAAATTAGCTGAGATACTGGACGCTTATCTTACCCTGTATGAATACACTTCAAATCCTGAAGATCGAACCCACATTCTCCATCGTGTCAAAGATCTGGTGGCAGTCACAACTCGACCCGAATATCACAACATGAAGTATATCCCGCCCACTGAATTTAACCAGGACTCAACTTCCTATTTAAGGGTCTGCTACTTGATGGATCAATTCTCTCTGCCTACCGAGGATTATCGGAGACAAATACAGGCCATCCTTCCCGAGTTAAATGCCCATATGAAAGAGCGGGGGGTATGGCAGCGTAAAGTTTTTGCCTTTTACTACGATTACTTTTCGTTACCTAAACCGCCTATTCTCCAACAGGAGTCTCAACTGAAGGGAGTGATTGCCGGCCGATTGCCCCTCTCTCAATATAATAAAGACCTAGCTTATGACTTAACCCATGAAGTTTTTAATGTTTATGAGTATGGACATCGGAAAATTTCTTCCGGATTTAATCCAGAGGACCGGGAGTATTTACGAAAAACTATTGTTCCCCTTCTGGATCGCTCTCTGGCGGAAGGGGATGTAGATTTAGGTGCAGAACTGATTTCCTGCCTTACCTATCTGGGAATGCAGGATGAGGCTATCTACCAACCTGCCATTCTTTATCTTTTACAATCTCAAAATAAGGACGGAACCTGGGGCCATTACGAAGATATCAGGGCTGAGATAGGCAACCTGGTGGATCAACATCTTTACTTACATACGACCCTGGTTGTTTTGCAAAGTTTAGTCGAAGCCTTCAATGGAAACTGGCCGACTTATTCCCGTACAAAATAAATTATCCCATGGGCCTTTAGGAGGGAGGATCCAACTTTCGACCCCGGGGTAGCATAAAGGCAAATGAAGAGGCTCTGATCTTATTGGGGTTGGATTCTTAGTTTTGATTGTCATAGTTTAATGACAAAGGAAAACCTGAACTTAAATCATACTTAACCGTGGGAGAGTTTAACTATTTTATAATGTCGCCTTTTCATGACGGTTTTTTTCTATAAACCTTCCTTTTCCCTTCCCATACAAGGGATATTTTTCTGTAATTATAGAAAAATTAAGGGGTTGTTTTCTTAATTTACCCACCGAAGGACCTTCCCTTAATCCTGGCACAAGGTTTGTACCCTTGTTTAGGGGAGAGACAAACAGACACTCCCGGTAGCTGTTTAATTCCAGGAATAGGAAGATTCCAAGACCCCTGAATAGGATGGTTTCTTGGACCTTTTGTGACTTTACCTTACATAAAAAGGAAGAAGAAAATGAAGGAGACGAAAGAGTTCATTGAAAATTGTAAAAATCTCATTGCCCTTTGTGAGGAAGCTCTTAAAGTTTACACGCCGGATCATTTCCCGGTTCAGTATGGTATTATCCAACATAATCTGGGAAACGCTTATATCACTCTCTCCCGGGTAGAAGATGAGTTTGAGAATCTGGAAAAGGCTATTAAAGCTTATGAGGAAGTATTTAAAGTGTTTACAGAAGAAGAATTTCCGGAAACCTGTCAATTATTGCAATCTTATCTGTTTTTTCCATTATCCAGAGAGAAATAGATAATTCAGGTGATCTCTTTGATTTTTCAACTGTTAGAACAAAAATTGCTGTTTTATTTGAAGAGAGGCAATATTTTTACATATAGAAGTCGGATCAGTAAGTTTTATTTAAAAAAATCAAGGAGATCCCAGAGCGAATAAATGGGGTAGAAGGGAAAACAATCCTTCTATCTCTGGAGAAGGAGAAACCCAGTGGCTCTGTCCATGGGAGTATTTTTTATGTTCTTTTTCTTAACGAGTTATGCAAGTCCTACAAGGTTAATTCCGGCTCTGGAGGCGAGCAACAAAGCCGATAAAAAAAGTAAAGGGGTTCAGGAAGCCGGAGTTCGTACGATTGTCAAAGAGTTACCCGCATAAACTTTCAGGCTCATGGGATTGATGCCAGAACCGAAGAAACCTTTGGGACCCTCGGTATACCTTTTGTGGTGAGATAAAGCCTGATTATCAGAGCAGCAGGGATCCCAGGGGGATGATCCTGGGATCCACGCTTTTTAGATTTAATTCCGAACTAAAAATTATGACTCTGGACCCGCCCAACATTATACCCCGGCCGAAAATTCTTGTGGTAGACGACGAGAAAAATATGTGCCGGGCTATATCCTCAGCTTTAAATAGAATCGGTGGTATTGTAGAAGTTTGCTATACAGGACCCTGCGCCATTGAGAAGGTTCGATCCAATGAGTATGATGTGGTTTTGTTAGATTACAAAATGCCGGGCATGGATGGAATAGAAGTGTTGAAGGTTATCCGGGATCTTTCGCCGGAGCTGATAGTTATTATGATGACCGCCTATGGTACGGTAGAATCTGCCGTTCAGGCCATGAAGATAGGAGCCTACGATTATGTACTCAAACCTTTTGAAGCCGAGGAGATTCGTTTATATGTCAATCGGGCACTAGAATATCGTTGGTTGCTTCAGGAAAATCGAAACCTTCGTCAGCAGGTGGAGGAGAAGTATCACCTTGAAAACATGGTAGGAATCTCTCCTCAAATGGAGAAGATTTATGAGATGGTCCATAAGGTTGCAAACAGTACGGCTACGGTGCTCATTCAAGGGGAGAGTGGGACTGGTAAGGAATTAATCGCAAGGGCCTTACATGCTTATAGTGAGCGTAAGGGACGTCCCTTTGTAGGAGTCAATTGCAGCGCCATTCCGGCTAATCTTTTGGAGAGCGAATTCTTTGGCTATGAAAAAGGAGCCTTTACGGGGGCCCACCACCAGAAAAAAGGTTTCTTTGAGGCGGCCCATACCGGGACCCTCTTCCTGGATGAAATCGGCGAAATGAGCCCCTCTCTCCAGAGTAAACTGCTGAGGGTACTCCAGGAGAGGGAAATCATTCGAATAGGAGGGACTCAGGTTATTCCCATCGATGTTCGAGTCATTGCCGCAACCAATGTGGATCTGGCCGAACTGGTTAAAAAAGGACAATTCCGGGAGGACCTTTATTATCGACTGAATGTAATCAACATGGTTATTCCGCCCCTTCGGGAGCGAAAAGAGGATATCCCCCTGCTGGTCAAACATTTTTTAAATAAACTGGATCCCCAACAACGGATTCGAAAAATTTCCCCCGACGTCTTAGAGGCTCTCAAAGCCTACTCCTGGCCTGGAAACGTTCGAGAACTGGAAAATGTTATTGAGCGGATGGTTTTATTAAGTGAAGGACCTGTTTTAGAGCTCAAGGATCTCCCTGCACCGTTAAGGGAGGTTCCCAAGTCGCCTCCTCTTTCTACCCCGGGTATTCTCAACTATAAAGAGGCTAAAGAACGATTCGAACGGGAGTTTATCATCCATGCGCTCCAACGCAATAAAGGGAATGTGACCAATGCGGCTCTGGAGACCGGTATTTATCGCCAGAATTTCTACGATAAACTAAATAAATATGGAATTAATCCCGAAGATTTTAAGTAATTTAGAGACGTGGAGATGCGGGGACGCGGAGATGTAGGGATGGGAAGATGCAGGGACACAGAGACGCGGAGATGTGCAGCTAGAAAGAGTGAGTCTCTGTTTCTATCTCCGATGGAGTTTTTCTGCACGACTAGATCTACTTAGCTGTTATATCCTTATTTCTCCATATCTCTGCATTTCTCCATATCTCCGCGTCCCCGCATCCCCGCGTCCCCTTGTCTCCATACTCTGGTTTTCCTCACGAAGCAGGTAAGCTGAGCTGGCTCATAAGAACCCACTTTCTGAATAATTCGGCTGTGAGGGTATATTTGTTTTCACTTTTCTTTATGAGCGAATTTTCTGTGAGATTTACAATACCTTTACGAAGAGCTTTTTTCCTGTCTGCCGGGAGCTTAGGAGGAATCAGCTCCTCCTGTGAGCAAGAACCCTGTTTGGCAAGTTTGATAACACACTCCTGCTCTATTCGTGAAAGCCGTTGCCAGATACTTTCCAGATAGTCTGTGCGATTCTCAATGTAGTAAGATACGGCTTCTTCCACCTGGTCAACCTGGATTTGACAGGGTCTATGGGTTACTTTTCCCAGGATTAAACTGCAAACCTGCCGGGTAATGAAAGGATGGCCCCCTGTTTCTCGATAAATTCGACTCAGGCTCTCCTCCGAATAAGTAAGACCCAACTGCTCCCCGATATTCACAATCATCCGACTACAATCTTTTTCATTGAAAAAGGGGAGAAAAACTTCCTTATAAAACTGAAACATGGGATTATCTTGAGTTCCCCAGCGATCGGTCCTTGAAATTTTAGGATTTACCCCTACCACGATGGAAACCAAAAAACGATATCTTTGGGAAATCCCTCGAATAGCACCCAGAAATTCATTAAAACCTACAAACCCTTCCTCCTCCAGGGAACTCGGAATAAGTTGTTCGATCTCATCCAGCATCAGAACGATTTTGGTATTGCCGTATTTTTCTCGCAGGTAATCGTTCAGGGTTAACAGATCAGAACTGAAATCCACTTTGGCATCTCCCCGGGTAGGGTCGGATTCCATAAGTTCTAGTTCCGGCAGCTCGATATGTGGAAATTTAAATTTAAAATCGCGGGCTAATTCTTGAACAAGCCTTTTATAAAGAAAATTGCAGTCTTTAGGCACTTCCTGGAGATCCACATAGGCCACCAGGTGTTTAGACAATCGCTCTTTAAGCTGCCAGATTAAAGAAGTTTTTCCTATCTTCCTCATTCCGAACAAACCCACATGTTGAAGGTTATTGATGTAATCCAGAAGCTCATCGATGATACGTTCACGACCGAAGAAGTTTAAGGGATCAACAATGGGGGAGTTATTACTGTAGAGATCTCCCTGACCGGTAAACAGACTGATATTTTTTTCAAGTTCCTGGGCACAAACTGAATCAATAATGGACTTTTTTAAGAGAACATCGCTGAGAGGAATCACAGTAAATCCGTTTTCGGATTTATAGGTATAAATCTGATGATACACCCCACTCTCTGGAGGGGTAGAAACAATGACAAAGGCAATTTTTCCCTCCACTTTCCCTTGATATTTTTTCATGGCTTTTTCAAAGACCCCTCGAATCTCAGAACTGTGGAGAGGTTTGGTCACCAGAATTTGGACCAGAATGTTTCCAAACTTTTCATATCGCGGAAGATTAGAAGAAATGGAGAGTTCTTCTTCAGATTCTCGGATTACCTCGAACCCACTTTGTTTGAAAAATTCCATGGCCAGTAAGACCGGCGTGAATCCAAGGGCTCTTTCTTCCAGACATTGTTCCAATAATTTTTTAGAAGCCTGTTCCAGGCTGGGTTCCCGTGAAGTAATCTGTAAATTTTTAATGGCTTCCTCTAACTTTCCCTGTTTTTGATAAAGGACGGCCAATTTAAATCGGGTCTCAGGGTCGTCTTTATTTTCGTTTAATAAGCACTCATAGATCTTAAATAACCAGTTGGTCACCCCTGGGGCTTGAGGTGCATATTTAGAGACGATTTCGATGTGATCCCTCGCCTGCCGGTAAGCCTGCTTTTGGAAATATAAATTCGTCAAGAAGGCATGGGTCGTGACAAATTCAGGACTTTCGGGTCGTTCTTTTAAAACCTCTTCGAGGACTGTCAATATCCGGTCGATGTACTCGGGTCCCAGCTCGGATACTCTCTTAAAGTAGGTTAAGGCATTGAGGATATGACCCTTTTTCAGATATAACTGGCCGATCTCCCAGTAAATCTCCGTTAAATGGTTGCCGTTGGGATTAGTGGCCAGGAAGTTTTGCAGTTCTTTGATAATCTCATCGATGAGTTCAGAACTTAACGCTGCACATTTTCGATAGCTATCCAGAGCTTCTGGAATCATTTTCTTTCTCAGATAAAGATTCCCTATTTCTGCGTGGGCCTGGGCATTATTTGGGAATCTGGTAACGATCTTTTTATATCCTTCCAGGACCTCTTCCAGGGAGTCCGGATCCAGCTGAAGAATGATCTTGAACTCATTCATGCATTCACCGATTTTTTCGTTTTGTAAATAGGCTTGAGCAAGGATCTTGTGAAGGTCTAGATTGGTAGGTTGAATCTTTAAAGCCTTTTCATAAATCTCCAAGGCGTTTTTATCCAGACATTGCGTCTGTTGATAGACCCGAGAGAGTCGCTCCAGCAGGTATTTATCATTGGGATGGATCTTGAGCAACCGGGTTAGGAAGAGGGCCAGTTCATTATAAGTACCCAATTGAAGGCCGGCTTCGATAAAAGCCGAGAGGAGTCCTAACGACTCCGTTGTATAGACAAAATTAGGGCTCGATAGCCAGACATTGGCCGTATGTCTTGCTTTCTCCAGGTCACCCTTTTGCAGATAGGCCTGGCAGAGTATTTCCCGAAGTTTGAGGTCCTCCGGGATAAATTCCAGCGCTTTTTCATAAACCGGAAGGGCTTCCTCATCGACCCGTTTATTTTTTAAGTAAATCTGGCTGAGGATCAGGTTGAGGGAACGATTTCCCGGTTCAAGATCTAAACTTTTACGATAAACCTCCACGGCTTTTTCATCGGTACGTTTCTCTTGAATATAAACTTTGGCAAGGTTTCGGTATACCTGGGCATCGGCCTGGCCGAGTTTAAGGAGGCGCTCGTGCATTTCAATGGTTTTAGGATGGTTTTTTTTCTTTAAATAGAGGGTTGCCAGAGTCCGGAGGAGTTGAATATTCTCCGGGGCAAATTGCAGGGCATTTTCATAAATGGATAGGGCTTTATCATCGGTAGCCCCTTTGCGTAGATAAAAATTAGCAACCAGAAGGGCAATTTCCGGGTTACGGGGGTTCAGAAAGAGGGCCTTTTCAAAAACAGGCATAAATTTGGCTCCGGATTTATTGACTTTCAGATAGGTATCGGCAATAACCGGATATAAATCCGGTTGATGAGGGTATTTTTTCAGGAGGGTTTCATACAAATCGGCAGCTTTATCATATTTTCTTATTAAACGATAAAAGCTACCCCCTAAGGATAAAAATTTCGGTACAACCATTTTCGTAAAGGAGGAAGGGTGGAGGATGTCTAGAGCTAAGCCTCTTTCATCCTTCAGCCTTTATCCTTCAGCCTTTAATTAATAGAGCTCACTCCATAAAGCTTCTCAGAGTTTCGCTTGAGAAAAGCGCGGACCAGATTTTGATTGTTCAAAAGCTCGCCT
>JAUQPW010000145.1 GCA_030550175.1 bacterium | reverse complement strand
AAAAGGGTTTGATGAATAAATAATTTAAGTAAAATTCCCCCTTAGGGACAAGATACCTCAGCAATCTCTGGATAGTCATCGGAATCTGAACGAGGAAGATTCGAAAAACTAGAAGGATAAGCCAGACAAACTGGGCGTCCATAAGGATCCATTAAACTACTACGCGGATAATCGGGAAGATAAGGAGGATAGCCATGGGGATAGTCCGGGCGATAACCCGGATGATATTCAGGCTTCGGGTTGGTTAAAGGAACCAGGCGTATCGGTTTGTGGGTTAAATTGGATTTTGGTTCGATTTGGATAACCCCTTGTCCAGATTCGGGGGCGGATTCAGGAGCCGTTACATTCACCAGTTTGGGTGGATGGGTAAGGGCTTTACGTGGAGAGGGACCCGGATATTGGGTTGGAGACTGAGTTACGGGATAGGGAGGTGGAGGGGATCCATAGGGGCTGGACGGCACCATCTGATCGGAAGCCGAATAATCCCAATCAGAGAATCCATTTTGAGGTAACTCTGAAGTATTTTGTGAAGAGCTTACTCTAGGACTTTGAAACACATCAAAGGGAGGAGTGGCACAAGATGTTAACACGAAGGAGCTCAAGATAATCTCTATATAGAGAGAAAGAGAAGAAAATCCTTTCATATGAGAAAGTAGGTCGTAAGTAACCGATGGTAAAAAGACATCTATCCTTTATCCCTGCTTATGTTTGGAAGTGCGAGCATCCTGGCCCGCAGACATAAGGGGTAGTAAAAAGGTATTTCCTCTTTACCACTACTTACTCCCTACTGATTAAACTAATCCGCTTTTTTCCGGATGAAGGTTGGGATATCCAGATCATTCTCCACGACAAAATCACCGCTAACAGGCTCTAGCCGCTTCTTAGGAATGCCACTGGAAGATTTCTTGCGAGTATGGCTGGTATCCAGATACTTGTAGGGAAGTTTTTCAGATCCCAACTGTCGCTCTATTTTTTCACGCTCTACTTTTTCTTTTGCATCAAATCCTGTGGCTATGACGGTAATTCGAATTTCATCGGTGAGGGTTTCATCGATCACAGCACCAAAGATAATATTGGCGTCTGGATGAGCTGCTTCTTGAATGATGGAAGCCGCCTCGCTCACTTCATGGAGGCCGAGATTTTTACCACCGGTTATGTTAATCAATACTCCCCTTGCCCCATCAATGGTTATATCGTCCAGCAGAGGGCTAGAAATAGCCTTTTGGGCGGCGTCGATGGCGCGTTGTTCCCCGGTAGCTACGGCGGTTCCCATAAGGGCCACGCCCATATTGGACATGATCGTTTTAACATCGGCAAAATCCAGGTTAATAAGGCCGGGTACCGTAATAAGATCCGAGATTCCTTGTACCGCTTGTTTAAGCACTTCGTCGGCCTGTGCAAAGGCATCCAGGATGCTAGTCTGTTTTCCGACTACATTCAGAAGACGCTGATTGGGGATGGTAATAAGGGTATCTACCACCTCGTTTAGCTCTGCAATCCCAGCCTCCGCCTGTTTGGCCCGGAAACTTCCTTCAAATAAAAAAGGTTTTGTGACCACCGCAACGGTCAAAGCGCCCAGTTCTTTTGCCTTTGCTGCAATGATAGGAGAAGCTCCGGTTCCTGTGCCACCTCCCATGCCTGCTGTAATGAATACCATATCGGCATCCCCTACCATTTCTGCCAATAAATCTTCATCTTCAAGGGCCGCGTTTTTACCTATTAATGGATCTGAACCGGCTCCCAGTCCTTTGGTTAATTTTGCACCCAATTGATATTTCTTAGGGGCTAAGTTTTGTTTTAAAACCTGAACGTCTGTATTGGTCGCAATAAACTCGACACCTTCCAATCCAGCACTGATCATTCGATTTACCGCATTTCCGCCCCCCCCACCGACCCCGATAACCTTAATTTTAGCTCTCATACTACTGGTTTCTTCGAAGTCCATATCCATATACATGCCTCCTTTATAAATTTAATTAAAAAAACTCCCCAAACCACTGTTTCATGCGAGCCACAACCCGTTGAAAGAGATTATCATCGTCTGCTTTATTGAACTTTCCTTGAGAACCATGTTCCACTCCGTATAGAACAAGTCCTACCCCAGTAGCATATATAGGACTGTTCACAACATCTACCAACCCGCCTATATTCATAGGCATTCCTCTTCTGACCGGTAAATCAAAGACTTGTTCGGCAAGGTCGGGAACTCCTTCCATAATAGCTGTGCCCCCGGTTACTACAATTCCGGCTGCCATCAGGTGATCATATCCGGTTCGTTTAAGTTCTCGATGAACCAAACTGAAAATTTCTTCCATCCGAGGTTCTATAATCTCACTCAGTATTTGTCGGGACAAAACTCTAGGCTTTCTACCTCCAACACTGGGCACTTCAATAGTTTCATCTTCCGAGACCATGGAAGAGAGGGCACAACCGTACCTTCTTTTGATCCTTTCAGCTTCACCGGTGGGCGTTCTAAGGCCTACGGCAATATCGTTGGTCACATGATTTCCTCCTAGAGCCAGAACCGCCGTATGACAAACTTTACCATCTACAAAGACAATAATATCGGTCGTTCCACCCCCAATATCTACTAAAGCAACTCCAATCTCTTTTTCATCCGGCGTCAGGGTCGCTTTGCTGGAAGCTAGCTGCTCGAGGACGATATCTTCCACATTCAATCCAGCTCGATTCACACTTTTAATAATATTTTGAGCCGAGGTCACAGCAGCCGTTACAATATGGACTTCCACTTCCAGCCTGACCCCTGTCATGCCCAGGGGTTCTTTGATTCCATCTTGATCGTCAATGATAAACTCTTGGGGAAGAATATGGATAACTTCTCTGTCCACAGGAATAGATATCGCTTTCGCTGCATCGATGACCCGTCTCACATCTTGGGGGGTAATCTCTTTATTTTTTCCAGATACCGCAATCACACCACGACTGTTAATCCCTCGAATATGTCCACCCGCGATGCCTACAAAGGCAGAGTGAAGTTCGACCCCTGCCATCAATTCCGCTTCCCGAACCGCCCTCTCGATGGATTTAACTGTGCTTTCTATGTTAACCACCACACCCTTACGAAGTCCTTGAGACGGCGTATTACCAATTCCGATGATGTCTACCTGGTCATCTTCATTGACCTCGCCTACAATGGCACATATTTTGGTCGTGCCTATATCTAAACCTGCTATAATTCGACCTGTTTTAGCCACCCCTTATTCACCAACCTTTCGGCGCAGATACTCCCGGTTTTGACCCGGGGAGAAAGCACCGCTTTTTGTCAAATTAGCTGTGATTAGCCAGGTCTAATCGTAGACTGCAAAGACAATAACACAGTTTTTAAATAAGTCAACTATTATTTGGCTTAATTACCACTCTCTTTTTAAATCTTAAGTCTATATATTCCAGATGCGTCACATCTAATTGGGGAAGTAACCTCTTGAAATATTCTAAATTCCTTTGATAATCGAGTAAGTGAACCCTTATCTCCGGAGTTCCGGTATCCGGAATGAGAGTTATGCTACCCGTTCCGGAAAGATGAATTTCTTTTATTTTCTTGAATAAAAAAATGTCTTCTTGAAGAATCTTTGCAATCTCAGGAATGATCTTTTGAACATAAACCATCTCCGGCTCAGACTCTGTGGAGGTTAAAGGAATCAAAGAACTGGTGGTAAAAATCGGAAGATTACGGGCCATTTCCTCTCCTTCCTGTACCTCTTTAAGTAGGACCCCTTCTCGATCCACCAGATACCCCCTTCCATCCTGTTTGGTCCCTCCCATCCAAATCATAAACGGTTCTCGCTCTTGCAACTCAATAATAATCCGATTGGGTAACTCCCTCCGAATCGTCGCTCTTTTGATCCATACCTCCTGGTCTAATCGACTTTTTATTTCTTCGGGTTTAATTTTCAAGATATTGGTGTGTAGTTGAATTCCCGCTTTCTTTATAACTTCTGAAGATGGCAAAAAAATATTCCCCTTGACTTTAATGGAGGAAACTTCAAAGTGAGGCGAATTTCCCATATAAAGATACACACATAAGGCCATCATCAGAAGGATCATTCCCTGTACAAAAAAGATGACTTTGTCAAACACACAAGGATCGAGGATAGAGAATCACAGGTCGATATCCCATCGAACCGCGATCCTCTATCTTCTATCCTTCCTCGCTTAAACCCCATAACTTAACTTCCAGTTCAAGCTTAATTCCGGTTTCTTCCAGAACTTTTCGCCTGGCTATTTGAATAAGAGCCCTTACATCTCTGGCGGTAGCAGATCCTTTATTAACAATAAAATTACCGTGTAACAAAGAAATCTCGGCATCACCAACGCGAGCCCCTTTTAATCCCACCTTTTCAATGAGACGACCGGCATATTCCCCCGGAGGATTTTTAAAAATAGAGCCTGCATTGGGATATGAAAGCGGTTGTGTAGCTTTTCTATTTATCAAACGTCTGTGGATGTCTTCCCGGATGGCTTTCTGATTTCCCTTTCTCAAATTCAATACCACTTCTAATATTACACTCTCGGCGGGAAGGTTGGATTCTCGGTACTGAAATTTTAAGTCTTTTTGTTTTAAAGTTGCCAGGATTCCATTATTGTGAAGGAGCTTTAACTGAACGATAACATCTCCGATTCCTGCTTCTCGGGTGCCTGCATTCATTCTTACGGCTCCCCCTACAGTTCCGGGTACTCCCGTTGCACACTCCAATCCCGTTAACCCACGTTTCACAGCCTCGGTGACAAGCCGGGGAAGACTATATCCGGCCCCAACAATTGCCAAAGTATCTTGGAAGCGGGCATAATTAAATCCCTTACTCAGATTAAGTACAACACCCGAAATTCCTTCATCCGCAACTAATAGATTGGAGCCTCCCCCCAGGACAAAAATTTTCATACCCTGCTCGTGGGCATATGCTACCGCCGCCTGCACATCCTGGAGATCCAAAGGAAAAATCATCCACTCGGCCGGTCCTCCTATCCGAAAAGTCGTATACTTACTTAAAGGCTCCTGGAACAGAACCTTCCCTTTGATCAAGCTTTGCCACGTATCTAAACTACCAGACCCCCCTGAAACCATATCTTAAACTGAAAAAAGCCCTCCCTGCTCTAAAGGAGCTTACCAGGATATTTTATTCATTACGATTCCGGTCAAAGGTTTCGGGTAAAAATAAGTGGATTTAGGCGGCATACGTTTCCTTAGAGTTGCTACTTCTACCACCTGAGATACCCGCGTGGGACTCAAAAGAAATGCTACTTGATATTGCCCTGTGTCGATCAGCTCTAAAGCCTTTCCTTCCTCCCTTGTATAAAAGATTTCTAAGGGTTTTTCTTTCCCTTCCAAAATATAATCAAAAATAAGCGTCTGCAGTATATTCACATCTAAATTCCTGAGAACCTCAGGTAGAGTTAAATCTGCAATCTGCTCATAGGTTTTCAAGTCTTTTAAGGTCAGGCAATACACTTTATTTTGTCCACTGTATACAAGAAACCGATGTCTAAGCTCAGAGTCTGTTCTCAACTGATTAAGAATGAAGCTTACTTTAGCAGTTTTTTCTTTTTCGTCAAGTTTAAAGGCATCGATATGAAAAAATTGCTCCAACTGCTTTAAAAACAGATCCTCTTTAAAGTTACTTAGACCCCGTACCAGTCTATGAATGGGGAAAATAGTCAATCCTTCATCCTCCATGGCTACCAGTTGCATCATAACGTAGTTATAGGGTTTGAATTCTGAAGGATGAGGATCCAAAGCCCACATATAATCCCGGAATAATTTTGCTGCTTCGTATCGATGATGTCCGTCGGCGATGACCAGCGCCTTATCCTTTATTTTTGATTGGATCTCTTTAATCTTTTCGGAATTTTGAATCCTCCAGACCTGATGGTGAACTTCTTCCAGATCTTTCAACCTGAGAATAGGAGGAGCTTGCATTTCGGAGACTAAAATACTCCGGATCTGATTTTCCGTATCTGAATAAAGGGCAAACAACGGAGATAAATCGGCTTTACAAGCTTTGACAACATTTAGCCGATCGGCTACCGTAGCCGGCATGGTATGTTCATGTGGGTAAATAGTATTGCCGGTAGCCCCATCTATGTGAACCAGAGCAATGAAACCTGTCAGGCTTTTCTCTTTTTCTTCATGAGGCAGGCGATAATCCTGGCGATAAAGATAGATAGCCGGTTGCTCATCCTGTACCAGGATATGTTGACTCATCCATTCCTGAAAATATCTGGCCGCCCGGGTATACTTATTCTCTTCTTCTGTATCCCCGGGAAGATCTTTTCCAAAAATTAAACGAATCACATTATAAGGATGGAGCTTATAATAATTTTCTTGTTCCTCACGCGAGATCACATCGTAAGGAGGAGAAACCACAAGGGCCAGATCACCTACTTTATTAAGATTGTAGCGGATACCTTTGAAAGGTAGAATTTCTGCCATTTTCTAACCACGAAGAACAGGAAGAATCTCAAGGACTCTTTGTATGTTTTTTATTCCCGGATAATCTATAAAATTCTTCACGTTCTTTAGGATCTTACCCATTACGTTTTATGGTTGCATAAAATTGTTTGGCCTCGGCAATGGTATAGAGAGAACCCGTAATACAGATTAAGCTCTTAGGCGTTGCTCGATGATAGGCTAATTCAATCGCTTTGGAAACTTGAGGGACAACTTCATATTTTTTATTCACATGCATCTCCTGGGCTATACGGGCTAATTCTTCAGCCGGAGTCGCCCGTTCCGTATTTTGGGGTTGTGTAAAAATAAGTTGGGAGGCGATGGGAAAAAGCGCTTTAAAAATACCTCGGATATCTTTGTCCCTTAAGATTCCCATTACTAAAATAACCTGATCATAGGTAAATAATTCAACCAGGGCCCTGGACAGGGCCTCTGCCCCCCCGGGATTGTGAGCTGCATCGAGAACTACCATGGGGGAATGTCCGATTATTTCTAATCGACCTGGATTTTGCGCAGCTTTTAAGCCTTTTCGAAGATTAGATTCCTGCACAGGAAACCCTCGAGATTTCAAGAGTTCCATTGTGCCCACTGCAAGAGCGGCATTAAGAATTTGATGTTTTCCCAAGAGAGAAATTTCCAGTCGGTCATAGCTTTGGGTCATTCCCTGATAAGAGAATATCTGACCAGCTAAATTACTCTGGATGGGAGAGGTGGTAAAGTGAGTGCCCCATTTAAAAAGTTGGGCATTTTTCCGACGGCATATGGCCTCTACCGCCTCAAGTGCTTCGCCGGGCTCACAGGCTGTAAGACAAAACCCATTTTCTTTAACAATGCCGGCTTTTTATCTGGCAATCTCCCTACGGGTAGATCCTAAGTAATTTTCATGATCCATGGAAATATTGGTAATAACCGATACCAGGGGACTTACTACATTGGTTGCATCCAGTCTCCCACCTAATCCTACTTCCAAAACAGCAATATCTACTTGTTGTTGAGCAAAATACAAAAAAGCCAGAATTGTTACAACTTCAAAGAAGGTCAGATTTTGTGAAGCTTCGACAGGCTTTCGAGATCCGATCTCAGATAAAATCCGTATAAATTCCTCGGTCAGGGTTATCAGATCTTCCTCTGGAATAAGATTTCCGTTTATCGTGATTCTTTCTCGAAAGTCAAGGAGATGCGGAGAGGTATAACTTCCGACCTTCCATCCCTCTGCCTGGAGGATAGAGCTGACCATGGCCGTGGTAGAACCTTTACCATTCGTTCCCGCTATCAAAACAGACGGAAACCAGTCTTGGGGATCACCAAACTCTTTAAGAATATATCGGATCTTTTCAAGTCCCAGGCGAATAACCGAAGGTTTAAAGCTCAGGAGATAATCTAAAACCTGCTGATAAGTCATCATGTAGGAACTCAAAATAAAAAAAATAAATAATTAGCCACAAAGATCTCCGGCATCTGGGCTCATGAAGAGAGGTGTCTGAGTGTCTTTGTGGCTAAACCCTAGGAGACAAAAAAATTTAAAAGTTTATCCAGCGTAGCTTTCATATTTTTCCTTGGGACTACCATGTCGATAATTCCATGCTGGAGGAGAAATTCCGAAGTTTGAAAACCCGGAGGGAGCTCCTGGCGTATTGTCTGCTGGATGACCCTGGGTCCTGCAAACCCAATCAGAGCTCCAGGCTCTGCCAGAATAATATCCCCTAACATAGCAAAACTGGCCGTTACTCCACCAGTTGTAGGATCTGTCAGGATGGAGATATAAAGCAGACCGGCTTTACTTAACCGCCCAAGGGCCGCACTAATTTTAGCCATTTGCATCAAGGAGAGAATTCCTTCTTGCATACGGGCTCCTCCGGAACAGGAGATAATGATAAGGGGTTTTCTTTCCACAATCGCCCGTTCAATGGCCCGAGTAACTTTTTCACCGACCACAGAACCCATACTCCCCCCCATAAATCCAAATTCTAATACGCAGAGAATAACCGGAATCCCTCCGATTTTTCCCTCCGCAGAAACCACCGCTTCCTCTAACCCTGTTTTAACCTTGGCAGCCTTCAATCGGTCTTTGTATTTTTTTGAATCCTTAAATTTTAAAGGGTCCACAGATCGAAGGTTGGTATCGAATTCCTGATAAGCCTCGTCATCAAAAAGCATTTTAAGTCTTTCTTGATAGGTCAGGCGATAGTGGTAATCACATTTGGGACATACTTTTAAATTCTTCTCAACTTC
>JAUQPW010000040.1 GCA_030550175.1 bacterium | reverse complement strand
GCGGAACAAGGAAAGTACCCGGAAGCTATTAAACAATTCAATACGGTAATTCGACTCGCCCCGAAAGATCCCGGAGCTCGCCAACGACTGGCCCAAATCTTAATCGATAAGGATATCAATATTGATGAAGGGATTCAACAAGCTCAGAAAGCCCTGGAGCTTAAACCGGAATTTCCTGAAGCGATGGGAACCCTGGGTTGGGGGTATTACAAAAAAGGGATGTATCCAGAAGCAGTAGAATGGTTGAAGAAAGCTGCCATGAAATCCAAGGATAACAAAACCATCCAATCGCGCCTGGAGCAGGCCCAGCAGAAGCTTAAAAAGTGAAAACTTAGAGAATCTATCTCCCAGGTTTTAACTATTCAGGAACTTAAGCAACGGTCGGGTTTTAACCTAAGATTTTCTTGAGTTCTTTGTTTTTGTTATGGATGATCTATTGGCTGCACGTCTACAAATGGCCATTTCACTGGCCTTTCATATTATTTTTGCTGTTATCGGGATTGCCATGCCGTTAATGATGGTCATAGCCGAGTGGTTTTGGTTGCGGACGGGTGAAGAGGCTTATCTGATGCTTACCAAACGATGGGCAAAGGGCACGGCCATCTTATTTGCCGTTGGGGCAGTTTCTGGTACCGTACTCTCGTTTGAGTTAGGTTTGTTATGGCCTAACTTCATGGGTTGGGCCGGCTCTATTATTGGAATGCCCTTTTCATTGGAAGGATTTGCATTTTTCACCGAAGCCATTTTCCTGGGAATTTACCTCTATGGCTGGCAACGGGTATCGCCCCGGATGCACATTTTAGCTGGTGTTTTAATTGCCTTGAGTGGGGCAGCCTCTGGCATTTTTGTCGTCATTGCCAACGCCTGGATGAATACTCCGACGGGATTTCGTCTTGCGGAAGGTCGACCGGTGGATATAGATCCTATCGCCGCCATGCTTAATCCGGCAGCTTTTTCGCAAGCGCTTCATATGATTCTTGCAGCCTACGCAGCCACAGGATTTGCAGTGGCCGGTATTCACGCCTTTCTTTTACTACGTGATCATCGGAACCTGTTTCATCGACGAGCCCTTTCTATTGCCCTGGTTATTGGTGGCATTACAGCCATCCTTCAGCCTTTGAGTGGAGATATTCTTGCCCGAACCGTTGCCCGAAATCAGCCTGTAAAGCTGGCTGCCTTTGAAGGACAATTCCGAACGGAATCCGGAGCCCCTCTACGAATCGGAGGGATCCCGGACGTAGAAGCAGGTATAACCCGTTATGCCCTGGAGATCCCCTATGGTCTGAGTCTGCTCGCCTTCCATGATCCCCGGGCAACGGTAAAGGGGCTCGATGCAGTTCCTCGGGATCAATGGCCCCCGGTAAAGGTCGTTCACATTGCTTTCCAGATTATGGTGGCTGCAGGATTTGCCATGATGGGGGTTGCTCTCTGGGGCGGATGGCTTCTTTGGCGACAGAGAGCTTTCTTCGATTCACCATGGTTCCTGCGCGCCGTGACGGCAGCTACGCCCCTGGGTTTTATAGCCATAGAAGCCGGCTGGATTGTGACAGAAGTCGGACGACAACCCTGGATTATCTACGGGATCATGCGGACGGCAGAAGCCGTCACTCCCATGCCAGGACTTAAGATCCCTTTTATTATGTTTACGCTACTCTACCTGTTCCTGGCCACGGTTGTAACCTGGCTGCTGCTCCACCAGGTCAGGGAGAGTCCCCGGGTAGTGGAGTCTAATCCACAAGAACAGCCTAGAGACAATGAGTATATTACCACTTGAAGTGATCCTTGCCGGGGTCATGATGATTTCCTTGACCCTCTATGCCTTGATGGGTGGAGCGGATTATGGGGGCGGGGTATGGGACTTGCTAGCCTGGGGGCCTCGGGCTAAAGCACAGCGGGAGTTGATTGCAGAGGCCATTGGCCCTATCTGGGAAGCAAATCATGTCTGGCTGATTTTGGTTATTGTAGTCCTGTTTACAGGTTTCCCCCTGGCTTTTGCCGTTATTGCCACCGCCTTACATATTCCACTGACGCTGATGCTCCTGGGAATTGTCCTACGGGGTTCAGCATTTGCCTTTCGTACTTATGGAACTAAAGAAGATAGAACGCAACGCCGGTGGGGCCGAGTTTTCTCTATAGCCAGCCTGGTTACTCCTCTGCTTCTCGGTACTGTTTTGGGTGCTATTGCATCGGGTCAGATTCGCCCTAAGGATAGATGGGTGGTAACCGATTTTGTTCGTCCCTGGTTGGCTCCATTCCCCCTGGCAGTTGGCCTGTTTGCCCTTGTCTTATTTGCCTTTCTTGCAGCCGTGTACTTAACCCTGGAAACGGAGGATCCGGAGTTACAGGAAGATTTTCGCCGCCGTGCCCTGGCTTCAGCCTTTGTGGTAGGTCCCGTTGCTCTTCTGGTTTTCCTACTCTCGGGAACGGGAGCCCCTCTTATACGGCGGGGTCTGAGCGAGAGTTGGTGGACCTGGCCCTTACAACTCTCTACGGCAGTATTTGCAACGGGAGCCATCTTGGCACTCTGGACCCGCAGGTTTCATATGGCCAGGTTTTGCGCAGCAGGACAGATCACGCTCATCCTTTGGGGCTGGGGAGTCGCCCAGTTTCCTTACCTGATCGTGCCGGATATCACCGTCTTTAACGCGGCTGCTCCTGCCATAACCCTTCGCCTGCTCCTCGCAGCCCTTGGAAGTGGCGCACTCATACTTTTCCCCTCCTTTTACTATCTCTATCGTATCTTTAAAGGCCAGACAGCCTTTAAAACCCTTAAAGACCAGTCTAAATAACAGACCTTCTATATTAACGGCATGGATTTTACCCCTGGAGAGGGGATTCCAAGGGGTAGATGGATTTTACTTGACACCGAATAAGGAGAACAAGGTAAACTGGACTTTACAGAGTTAAGGTAAATAAGAGAATCTCTTAGACTCTCTCTGCGTTGGAAGCTCTGTTGAAGGGTAGCCCTACGAAATCATCCGTTCCCTTAAGTAACATTTTTACAGTAAATGGGTTCCAAACTTCCCGGAACCTTGTTTTTTTCGTTATAGATCTTCCTGCCTGGAAATTAATAATTATACCAAGTCGGTATTGAAAAGGAAGTATAAAGTAGGGATTGCCCCACCCTAGCCCTCCCCGCATGGGGAGAGGGAAGGAAGGGGCTACCTACACAAGGGCCACGTAGAGTCGTCCCTACCCAGGATACAACCTTTTCAGAAGGAATGGATAGGGTGCGACCTGTTCCATCAGAATGGGTATTAAATTTTAACTTAACTCAGCTTGCCTAGACCTATATAAAGGGTGTTTTAAATCTCACCTGATATTGAAAATCACAGGATATTTTAAAGGAAGGCAGCCTGGATTATTTGATTTTAAAAGCTCTAAATCATCTCTTCTAGGAGGTAAAATTTATGAACCTGGCACATATTCATTTAATCCTTAATCATTTCCCGGTGATAGGCATGGTATTTGGTTTTCTCTTATTGGCCTTTGCCATGGTAAAGAAAAGTGAAGAACTCAAAAGGGTAAGTTTGGGAATTTTCATTATTATTGCCTTGCTAGCACTACCGGTATACTTTACAGGTGAACCTGCAGCGAAAGTAATCGAACATCTTCCAGGGGTAACAGAATCGGTTGTAGAAGAACATGAAGAGGCTGCTCTCATAACCCTGATAACCGTTGAAATACTGGGCCTGATCGCTTTGGGAGGATTGTTTTACTTTCGTCATCTGGAAAACCTTCCAAATTGGCTTATCAAAGCCTCGTTGATACTGGCCGCGATCAATGTGGGACTGCTGACATGGACGGCAAATTTAGGGGGAAAGGTTCGCCATACAGAAATTCGACCGGATTTTAAGCCTGTAGTAGCACCGGAGAAAGCAGCCGAAGATACCCAAAAAGAGCCGGAATCTAGGAAGTAAGGAGGTTTAATCGGGAGGATGCTAAAACGCTTATAAAATTTAAAGATCTTTAAGAAAGGAGGCCTGTCGGTCGTCTGTGAAGAATTACAGGGAAGGCAAGAACGACTTTAGTCTTTTTCTTATTATAAAGAAATAACTAAAGTCGTCACTTAACCCTTAGTAGTGAGAAGGAATCAATTTAATAATGCTTTCCTGGAGTTCCTGATAACGAGCTATGTCCTGCATCTTACCGATCTCCCAATCTTTTTTAGGAGTCCAATAGCGGTCTCCAACAAAAATCTCGAAATGAAGGTGAACCTCCCTGGACTTACTATGCTCAACTTCCCCACTGGTTCCTGAGTTTCCCACAAATCCAATAACATTATCTACGCCTACCACGTCATAAACTTTCAATTGATCGTTGACATTGGATAGGTGGGCGTACATAGTTAAAACAGGCTCTCGGTTTTTGTTCTTTCCATGATAAATCCAAACCTGTCGGCCTCGTAATTTATCTAGAACATTTCCATAGGGCTGTTCCGCTGAAGGAATGGTCAAGGACCCTGGAGTTCCATGCCACTTCGTCCTGGTCAGCTCAAGCATTTTATCCCGAGTCACCTTGGTTAAGGGTACATAATTTTTGTCAATCCGAATAACCACACCGGGGGCTATAGGATAGACCTTTTCTCCCCAGGGAAGTCCATAGATATCGGTTCCCTGATGAACGTCATTACGATAGCCCCGGGGATCCCCGGGTAATCTTAGTTGCATGTAGCTGACAGGTTTTTTGATGGGCATCTGAAAAACACCCTGGATATTCATGAGAGAAACTTCATTCAAATTCTTAAAAGCGGTTGGATTCTCACTCACAATTTTGTCTGCCCGGGTAATAACTTCCAGATAGTCTTGAAAGTATTTCGGTACGGCAACAGGTGCTGGAGGGGGCGGCGGTACGGGAACCGGTTTTTTTTCGGGTGGACTTATTAAAATCTTAATACCACCGACTAAACCCACCACAATAATAATAGCCAGAATTTGAATTGTAATCGGTAACGCTTTACTTGGAACTTTATCGGTGATTTTCTTGGTAATTTTATCAGGGAGTACTTTCAACATAGCCTCTTATATCGCCTTGTTCACCCGCAGGTTTGAGAACATCCTCGGGTTTTCATCTGCGAGCACTCAACATAGGGGTATCCATACTATTTATATATAAGCCAACAGGACTCCCACGCTATCAAAAGTTATTCTTCTTGTAAAGCAAAAATTAACCTCCGGTTACTCATTGACAGAAGGGAGAGACTCTACTATATTTAGAGTGCAATAACTTAACTTCAAAGTTAAGTAAAACCCTATGCATAAAATAACAAATGAGTCAAGTTTTTAACCACTCGAGAGATGGGAGGCGAATTTATCTGCTATTCTGTAATTCAGTAGAAACAGGGCAGGCACCAACAAAACTGAGAAATGATCTTTATATCAAGCCTTGTTTCTACTTTTAAGTATGGCAGAAGAATTTCGGGAGAATACCATCCATTATGAAAGTTTTAGCTACTCCAAAAAAATTAATAACCTCAGAGAATAAAGAAGATCTTCTGCTTGTAGAAGATAAAGTAGCTTCAACCCCAAATGAAAATTTCTGTGTGATTGCAGATGAGCTAAACCTGTTTTTTAAGGAGGAAGACCTGGTTGTTCTGAATAAAAAACGAAATGACGATTATTACGATGATGAAGAGGATTATGACGATGAAGACTACGATGATGAAGACTACGATGATGAAGAGGATTATGATGATGAAGACTACGATGATGAAGAGGATTACGATGATGAAGACTACGATGATGAAGAGGATTACGATGATGAAGACTACGATGATGAAGAGGATTATGATGATGATGAAGACTATGATGAGTATGAAGAAGAAGACGAAGATGATATGTATAGAAGACGCCGTCGCTAAACGCAATGATCTGGAAGTCGAGTTAAGGGAGAATCAAGGGCTGTTTGGCTATTACTAAACTTTGAATTTCAAGGGAACGAATCCTCATAACCTGATAACCCCATATAAAGTTCTGGGAATATCTGAGTTACCTGTAAGTTATGAGAGGTTCAAGACCCCAGTCAGATGCTTATCATTACCCATAAAGACCGGTCATAGGCCTCCCTTGAGGTTTCAATGGATTTAGGAGAACGGTGATCATGATGACCCCATTCTTTCGGTATATGTTAGGGGTGGTTTTATTGGGGTTTATAGTTGTTATATATCCTGTATTTGGAGAGGTTTATAGATGGAAGGATGTAAATGGTAAATATATTTACACGACTACCTTGCCTGCAGGTCAGGTAGAAAATGTAGAAGTCAAAAGAGGAGACAAGTGGCTTCCTTATCAAGCTGAGTCCGTTTCTTCAGAATATAAGCCTAATCGGGCGGTTATTGGTTTTGAACGTCGTGGCTCTGCTATTCTCGTGGAGGTTTTATTAAATAACCAATTGACCAAAAAGTTTATTGTAGATACGGGAGCAACCTACACGGTTATTTCTTATGCCACAGCCAGAGAGTTGGGTATAACCCCCTCCCCTTCTGCAGTAAAGACAACCTTACAGACGGCTAATGGCAGAGTAACAGTACCTATTATTAAAGTTAACTCCATCAAGGTGGGAGAGTTGGAAGTTCGCAATGTTGAAACGGCTCTTCATGATGGGTTAGATACTTCAAATGAGGTTGCCGGGCTTTTGGGGTTAAGTTTTTTGAATAAATTTCGGGTGACAGTGGATTCTTTCCAGGGGCATTTAATCCTGGAAAGGAATTCAGATAGTTCACCGGAAAGTATTACAGGGAGCGAGGAAGATTGTGTTACGGCCAGGGAGATGATTCAAAAGGGGCGAACCCTCAACAACGGTTCCGATGAAGAAGCTTCTTTTTATAAAAAAGCCCTTGAACTTTGCAAACAGGCAGTTGAGGCCCATTATTATCTCGGAGTTGTTTATTTTAAGCAAAAAAAATACCCCAGTGCCCTTATCGAGGCACAGGAGCTTTTGAAAACCAATTCCTATTTACCGGAAGCTCGTTATATGCTGGCCGTTATTTATACCGCTCAGGGAAATTACCAACAGGCCGAAATCGAATTAAGACGTGTTTTGGAATTAGATCCTAAACATGAAAATGCCAGGAATCTGCTGGGTCAAATCCTCGTACATAAATAGAGTGTGAGAGCCCGGGGTATGGGAGAAAAGTACTCTGCTTCTTAATTTTTAATTTCCCTACACCCCACATTCCCTGGCTCCCCTACTCCCCGGTTTGACCCCCGAGATCGCAGAGTCTTCAGGAGCCGTTCCTACCTAACTTGCCTTTATTCCCTCAGCAGGTTTTCTGCGATAATCACCCGTTGAATCTGATTGGTACCTTCATAGATCTGGGTAATTTTAGCGTCTCGCATTAATCGTTCAACCGGATATTCTCGACTATACCCATAACCCCCAAAAATTTGAACTGCATCGATAGTTACCTCCATAGCTATATCGGAAGCAAAGCACTTAGCCATCGAGGCCTCCACAGTAGCTCGACCTTGACGGGCATCAATGGCCTGGGCTGAATTGTAAACCATCAGCCGGGCGGCATGGATCTTCATGGCCATATCTGCCAACATAAATTGAATTCCCTGGAACTGTCCGATAGGTTGTCCAAATTGTTTTCGTTCCTTGCTGTACTTTAAGGCTAAATCAAAGGCAGCCTGGGCAATTCCAACCGCCTGGGCTCCAACACTGGGCCGGGTCATATCCAGGGTTCTCATGGCCACTTTAAACCCTTCTCCTTCCGAACCCAGCATTTCATCCTTATGGACCCGACAGTTTTCAAAATGGAGAGCGACCGTAGAAGAACCTCGAATTCCCATTTTTAACTCTTTTTTCCCCACCCGAAATCCCGGAGTTTTACTGTCCACGATAAAAGCACTAATTCCCTTGGCCCCCTTTGTTTTATCGGTCTTAGCAAAGACAATGACGTAATCGGCTATATCCCCGTTGGTGATCCACTGTTTCTGTCCGTTCAACACGTAGTAATCTCCCTCCCGGTCTGCCGTAGTTTGCATACTGGCTACATCAGAACCCGAATTAGGTTCGCTCAAGGCAAATGCGAAAATCTTCTCACCGGTAGCCGATTTCGGCAGGTATTTCCGTTTTTGCTCTTCATTCCCGTCTAAAATGATAGGATAGGTTCCCAGGGATTGATCGGCTAGGAACGTGCCCGTAGCCGCACACGCCCTGGAAATTTCCTCAACCACAATGGCAAAAGCCAGCCGAGACATGCCAGTTCCTCCATACTCCGGAGGGATATACATACCAAACAATCCATGCTCTGCCATCACGCGGATATTTTCCGGCGGTATTTGCTCTTTCTCATCGGTTTCCCGGGCTCTCGGTGCGATTTCACTTTGGGCCAGCTTCCGAACCATTTCTTGAATCATTCTTTCATCCTCACTGAGGGGATAATACATCATAGTCCTCTGACCATTGTTAATCATAGGACTTCGCGCCTATAACTAACCATGGGCCGTCAATAATTTTTGTCGAATTTGTTCGAATTCCTCTAATACCTGTGGGTTTGCTAAGGCAGTCAGGTTAGAAACCGTTTTACCTGCCAGTATGGCTTTTACGCTAAGTTCTACAGTTTTACCACTTCGTGTGATGGGAACTTCTGAAATTTGAAAAATATAATGGGGAACATGCCGGGGTGAACATTTTTCCCGGATGGTTCGACGGATCTCCTGCTCTATGGAATCATTTAAGGTTCGCCCACCAGATAAAACTACACAAAGAACCATGACTTCATCGGATTGATTAGGAGGTTTCCATCCAACAACTACAGATCCCTTGATAAAATCCAGATGATCTAACGCCGAATAAATCTCAGCACTCCCAATTCGAACCCCTCCCGGATTTAAGGTAGCATCACTACGGCCATACACAATCACCCCTCCACTCGGCATAAATTGCACATAATCTCCGTGACGCCAGAGTCCGGCATAGAAATCAAAATAGGCCTTATAATAACGCTGACCGTCAGGATCATTGAGAAAACCCAGAGGCATCGAAGGAAGAGGTTTACGACAAACCAATTCTCCGGGCTCTCCCACAACGACTTCCCCCTTCTCATTCAAGGCCACCACGTCCACGCCCAATCCTTTACACTGGATTTCACCTGCAATAACCGGTAAGTTGGGATTTCCCAGGATGAAGCAGGAGATTATATCCGTACCTCCGCAAATTCCTGCCAGATGAACCTCCTTTTTCACGACCTGATAAACCCACCGAAATCCATTGGGGGAAAGGGGAGATCCTGTATAAAGAACAGTACGAAGAGAAGACATTTCTCCCAGGCTTCCAGGTTCTATGGGGGGTTGGCTCTTCATGCAACTCTCTATATAACGACCGCTCGTACCCAAATGGGTAACCCCTAGTTGATCTGCTACGCGCCACAGGGTAACCGGTTCGGGATAAGCCGGATTACCATCGTAGAGACACAGTCTGGCACCCAGGGATAGAGCACTTAACTGCCAGTTCCACATCATCCATCCACAGGTCGTAAAGTAAAGCAAGGAATCCCCAGGACCTATATTGCTATGGAGCTCTAACTCCTTCCTGTGTTGGAGTAGAGTGCCTCCGGTTCCATGAACTATGCATTTGGGAGCTCCTGTGGTTCCAGAGGAAAACAGGATATAGAGCGGATGATCAAACGGGACCTGGGTAAAAGTTAACTCAGGGGCATCGGCCGGTCCCAGAAACTCCTCCCAGGTTATGTCGCCCGACAGAGGAGCTTCTTCCACCGGATAGGGAATCGATACAATGGTTTGGACCGAGGGAAGTCGGTGAGGCAGTTCCCTGACGATCTTACCCGTATAATAGGTCTTACCTCCGTACCGATAATGGGTAGACACAAAAATAAGCTTCGGTTCGACTTGTTTGAACCGATCACAAAGAGCTTCCAGCCCAAAATCCGGAGAAGCACTACTCCAACTGGCACCGATACTGGCACAGGCCAGACAGGCAATGATGGCTTCCGGCACATTGGCCACATAACCGGCAACCCGATCCCCCGGCTTAATTCCGGCTTTCCGAAGTCCCCGGGCACAGCGGGCCACCAGGGTCCTCAATTCAGAATAGCTGTATTCACCAGAGTAAGAACCCTTGATCTTTGAGGCGTCCAGGGGTTTCTCGATATAATAAACAATGGCAGGACCCTGAAAGTCCCTGGCCAGGATATTCTCGGCAAAGTTTAATTCCATCCCGGAGAACCAACGGGCACCCGGCATTTTGTGGGTATTCAAGACCTGATAATGGGGTTTACTATACCGAACGCCTGTAAACTCCAGGTAAGATTCCCAAAATGCTTCAATATTTTCGATGCTCCATTGATGGAGAGAGCTATAATCCGGAAAGATTCTCCCGATTTTACGACCCAGCCATTCTGTAAAGGCAGTCATTCTCGTTGTTTTTACAAATTCTTCGGAAGGTCTCCAGAGAATTTCTTCCATAACTTAACTCCTTATGTTGTTTCTTCTCTTTTCCTTATTCCAGAAGCAAACCCCTAAAGCCAGGAAACCATTTCAGAATCCGGCTTTCTACCTTCTAACATAGAGAGATTCTTTGGAGAAATCGATTTATCTTTCTCTATCGGTGAGCTGTAAATTACTTCTAAACCACTTAAAAGAATGACTAAAAGGCCTGCTGGAGCTGGCCCAGGAGTTTTTTAACCTCTTATCCTCCTCGTATCCAGTAGTGGAAGATCTCTTAATATGACGAACGAGGATATGAATTCGGGATTATTTTTTTACGCCGGAACTTGGCAAAATTAAAAAGTTCGAATTACGGCTTCTTGCTCCCATACAACCCCGGCCGGTTTATTCTGTACCTGCACCCTGAAATTGAGCGCCTGGGTGAGGTTTTATTTTCTCTCCTCTACCTTTTTCTCTAAAAAATCTACCACCTTTTCTTCCAGTCTCACATGGTTGAAAGCATTAATTTCTGGAATTCCGGCTGGACTGGTCACATTGATTTCGGTCACTTTATTTCCAATGACATCAATCCCCACAAAGTATAATCCATCTTGCCGAAACCTTTCAGATAATATCGAACAAATCTGCCGATCTGTTTCCGTTATATCAGCTTTAACGGCTCTTCCTCCGACGTGCATGTTGGCCCGGAAGTCTTCTTCAGGAGGGAGCCGAAGAAACGCCCCAATCGGCTCTCCATCCAACATCAAAATTCGTTTGTCTCCTTGTCGGGATTCCGGCAGGTATCGCTGGGCTACGATATACTCTCGCCCGTTTTGGGTGGAGACTTCCAGGATGGCATTGAGATTCTTGTCTCCTTCATGAAGATACAAAACCCCATGCCCTCCCCGCTCATTGAGAGGTTTAATGACCATCTCCCCACCGACCTCTTTGAGAAAAGCTTTGAGCCGTAGGGGATTTTTAGAAACACAAGTCTCCGGAGTAATATCCGGAAAATTGAGTGCATAAAGCTTCTCGTTAGCCCCTCGAATTCCCTGGGGATCATTGATCAGAAAGGTTTTACCGCCCGTTAAACTCAAAATGTAAGTGGCATAGATGTAATCCATATTAAAAGGGGGTTCCTTCCGATTAAAAACCACATCTAACCAACTGAGCGGTCTTTTCTCTTTGGCTCCTTCAGGGATAACTTCAAATAGAGGGCTTATTTTGACTTGCTGTAATTCGGCCATGGCCACGCCGCGATAAATCAGTAAATCCTCTAAATGAATATAAAAAATTCGATGACCCCGCCGCTGACACTCCATGAGAATGGAGAAACTGGTGTCTTCCTCCGGAGTTAAAGCCTCTACAGGATCCATAATAAAACCAATTTTGAAACTTCGGTTCATACCTCCTGCTCCCCGGGTCCGGGTTCCTCGATCCATTACCCCCCCCCCCACGTCTTGATTACTTAGTTGCCAGGAAATTGGGATCCAGGGCTTCCATCTTATCAAAGGTCCTAGCCACTGAAAGCAGCTCTATGGGAATTTCTATACCCAGTTTTTTGGCTTTCGCCAGATTCAGGAGGATATCTCCTGTTTTAGGATCTAATATGGGTAGTGTGTTGGGTTTCTCGCCACCTAATATACGAAGCGCATATTTACCAGCTTCGAGTCCCTGAGCGTGCCCGGAGACGGTCACCGCCGCCAGCATTCCATACTGAGGACCCCAGTCGAAAACGTTCAGATCTGGAAGTTGATTACGTTCAATAAACCACTTAACAACTTGCTTAACAGGCACCACTTTACCATTTTCATCTTTGAAGGTATGTAAGTTATAGATTAAAAGACCGCTTACAGCCTGGGGTTGACCCGGTTGATAGGATTGGACAAGGGTTTGGAACTCTTGAAAGCTTCCAATTTCATGGTAAGCCACAATGTCTATCCCGGTAGATTCCTTAATTTTAGGGGCCAGGCTTTTTAACCTCACCACGGCAGCTCCAGAAGTCTCTTTGGTATCATCGGTAATAACGGCAAGGGTTTTTGCCGTAGGAACCAGGTCTTTAAAAAGCTTGATCACCTGATCAAAGGGATGCCTTTCTAAGATAATAGCCACATTTTCTCCATATTGGTACTTCTTAGGATCTTCGTTGATGCCACAAACGACCACCGGGATGTCTTTAATCTGCTGGATCACATATTCCGAGGCATTATCATCCAGAGCGATAATGAGATCCGGTTGATAGGCTTTTATGGCATCTAGTGCTTTTTTACCAGCCTCTTGTTTAAATTCTGGAGAAGGGTTCCGCTTCGTATCCATAAAGTGGACTTTGACTTCGATGTCCTTCTGGTCTTTGAAAGCAGTCTGAATCCCTTCCTGTTCCGACATATTCCAGGCATAAGTGGCATCATAGCTATCTAAAAGAAAGATTTTCTTTGTGGCGGCTTCCGCAACGTTTAATACAAAGGAAATACCTAAAATTACTCCTACCAGGGAAATTTTTAAGGTTCTCATAACATTTTCCTTGTGACTTTAGGGTCAAATAGTAACATCCTATCTTACTTCGATACCCTTCAATCAGATCAAGGCAGTGAATATGGTCGGGTTAAAAACCGGATAACCCGGTCATAGTTTGAACGGAAACTTTAAGGAAAAGCCTGGTGAGAATCCAGGATCAGTAATCCGTTCGGGTAACAAAAACCACGGTCATAGAGCTTATTCTCTGCTTTTATTTCCGAAACTATTATGATCTGAGACTTTTGCCTTGTCAAGATACTTTTCAACCAACTTTTGTAAAGTTCAATAAATTGAAGGGGTTTAAGGAAGAGTCTCAGCCTGACCGACAAGAAGGAAAAGGTCGGGTGCTATAAGATAAAGAGACTCTCGGAGGCTGCTATTTGCTTGACAGACTCCTATAAATCTAGAATACTACCCTTTGTAGGGACCATCAGCCCATGGCTTCTACGATTCGAGGAGAAGTAAGACATCCTCAGCCGGACAACAGAGTGTCCAACAAATTGCACGACATCGCCATATTTCGCGAAAGACTCCTCTGCATGGCCGGAGAGCTTCTTTCCGGCATATTTTTCCTTGAAGCCATTAAGAGTTATAGCACGAAACACCGTTTCACAAGATGTAGCGGCGATTCATGCTATAATTTAAAAGAATTATGAAAATCAAGGCGATTGGATATATTTTTCTTATTTTTTTAGAGATAGTCGGATTTTCCATTCTACCGACCGGAGTTTTAGCCGGAGATCTCAAATTGATGACAGGTCCTCAAGGAGGATCCTGGTATCCGCTGGGTGGAGCCATAGCAGAATTGCTGCAGAAGGCCCTACCCGGAGTTAATGTATCCGTTCTGCCGGGAGGTGGTATCACCAATATCAAGGCCGTTGAGGAAGGAAAGGCCCAAATTGCCCTGAGTAACTTTGTCTCAGCCGTGGATGCCATAGAAGGGAGAGAACCTTTTAACAAAAAAGCCGAAAAAGTCCGGAACATGTTATTTCTCTATCCCCAATATTTTCAGGTAACGGTTCTGGAGGATGCCGGTATTCAGACCCCGGCAGATTTAAAGGGAAAAACCATCGCTCCTGGGATTAAAGGTCACACCGGTGAACAGTTTGCACGACATCTGCTTCAAGTTTATGGACTCTCCTATGGAGATATGTCCAAAGTCCAGTATGTTTCCTACGCCGATGCTGTGAATCTCATGAAAGACGGTCATCTTCATGCCTTTTTGGCTCTTACAACCGTGCCTGCCTCCTCCATTATAGACCTCTCTACCGATCGTAAAATCCGTCTATTGAGCTTGACAGAAGATAAACTCAATGCCTTGCAGGCTATTAACTCAGGCTATGTCAAGCGGGTTATTCCGAAGGGGACTTATCCAGGGATAGACTACGATGTCATAACATTTGGAACTTTTACCCATCTCATTGTAACCTCCGACCTTCCCGAGGATCTTGTTTATCAAATGACGAAGGTTTTAGTAGAAAATGTAACCACACTGGGTGAAGTTGTTAAGGATATTCAGGGGATTAGACCTGAAGAGATGGCTATGGATTCGGGTGTGGTTCCTTATCATCCTGGAGCTCTAAAATATTTTAAAGAGATAGGAGTGAAATGATGAAAAAAACCGTCTTTTATTTACCTAAGATCGTAACGCTTCTGGCCCTTGCCATGTCAGGTTATCATATCTACGCAGCCGCCCGGGGAACCCCCGAACCTCTTATCCATAGAGGAATTCACCTCGCCTTTACCCTTACCCTGATCTTCCTATTGTATCCTTTTAAAAAGGCTCGATCATTGAAAGAGGCCCTAGATGAAGCGGTACCTGTCTCGGTTGAGGAGATCAGACCCGGAGTCATAGATCTCCTGGCTCTGGCCTTGAGTCTGTTTAGTATAAGTTACCTGTTTGTAAATTATTCTTATATAACGGAACGTTATGCCTACGTAGACCCCCTTCGAACTCTGGATTATATTTTTGGAATTACCCTCCTGGTCCTGGTTCTGGAAGGGGCTCGACGAGCGGTAGGTCCTGCATTACCCTTAACGGCTCTTGCTTTCCTGATTTATGCGGTCACAGGCAATCATCTCCCCGGTTTACTCAGACACTCCGGTTTTTCTCTCGAAATGGTCATAGATCAGCTTTATTTAACCACTGAGGGTATTTTTGGAATTCCCCTGGCCGTTTCAGCTTCTTACGTGATTCTCTTTGTGATCTTTGGAGCTTTTTTAGAAAAATCCGGAACCGGGCAATTATTTATGGATGTTGCCTCGGCTCTGACGGGAAGCAGCCGAGGAGGCCCTGGCAAGATATCGTGCATTTCCAGCGGATTGTTTGGAACCATCTCCGGAAGCGCCGTAGCCAATGTGATGGTGGATGGGTGGTTTACCATCCCTCTCATGAAGCGAACCGGATTTAAGCCTCACTTTGCCGCTGCCATTGAAGCAACAGCCTCTACCGGAGGTCAGATTATGCCGCCCGTTATGGGGGCAGCTGCTTTTGTTATGGCTGAGTTTACCGGGATTCCTTACATTACCATTGCCAAACATGCCCTCATTCCGGCCCTTCTGTACTACCTGGCCCTTTTTTGGACTATCCACTATGAGGCGGTCAAAACAAATCTTCGAGGTCTCTCTAAAGAGGAACTCCCCGACCTCAAAAAGGTATTACGCGCCCGAGGACATCTTTTCCTGCCGATTATTCTGATTGTTTATCTCATGATATCGGGATATACGGCCCCTTATGCAGCTTTATGGGCTACGGTAGCCGTAGTCCTCGTAAGCTGGATCCGAAAGGAAACCCGCTTTGGCCTACGGGATATTGGATTGGCTTTGAAGGAAGGAGCTAAAAATACTTTAAGTGTGGCGATTGCCTGCGCCTGCGCCGGGATTGTTATCGGAGTCATTTCCTTAACGGGTTTAGGATTACGGTTTACCAGCCTGGTGGTCACTTTAGCCAGCGATTCTTTAATTCCTGCTCTGGTTCTGACGATGCTAGCGGGAATTATCCTCGGAATGGGTATGCCGACCACACCGGCCTATATTGTTCAGGCCGCCCTCTTGATTCCTGCTCTGATCAAACTGGGGGTTCTACCCATTGCCGCCCACTTGTTTGTTTTTTATTTTGCCATCCTTTCTGCAATTACCCCCCCTGTGGCTATGGCGGTTTATGCCGCTGCAGGGATCAGTGGAAGCAATTTGTGGAAAACCGGAATTGCCGCGATGAAAGCCGGTGCCACCGGGTTTATCGTTCCCTATATGTTCGTTTTCGGTCCCACCCTACTGATGATCGGAAGTTGGAAAGAAATCTTGACGGCCCTGGTGACTGCTACGCTGGGGGTCTTCTGCCTGGCAACCGGATTACAGGGATGGTCCCTCAAAAAAACGACATTCTGGGAAAGAAGCTTTTTAATTGCGGCCGCCCTCTTACTTATCAAACCCGGGATTAAAACCGATCTGGCAGGACTCATTTTATTGGGCGTAGTCTATAGACTTCAACGCCTCAGATCTGAGGATACAAAGATATAGGAAATCCCTCCTCGGTAAAGGTCGCCCGAGGAGACCCGAATGGCTTCTTTATTCTCTAAAAATGGTCCCAACGGGAATCGAACCCGTGTTTTCGGCGTGAGAGGCCGATGTCCTAGGCCGCTAGACGATGGGACCCTGTTGCTTACCTTTTAGCTTCCTTAATATAAGAAAAATTTGCCGAGATTGTCAATGGAAAGTTGGTCTAAATGGGGAAAACTTTTTTCTTGACAGGAGGTGAATAAATCTATTATATAGAACGAACGTTTAATAGAAGGTATCTCTTCAATAAAGGAAAATAATGTTAATCAAATACCAATACCCCGTGGGGTGAAGTTGAGAAAGTTGGGAATCCGGGGTATGGGAGGTATCAGGTCCGAAAAAATAAACAGGGAGTAAGAAGATGGAATTTCATGAATTTTTACTTTCAAGACGAAAAAAGCTGGGCCTTAGTAAAAAAGATTTAGCAGTTAGAGCCGGGATTTCAGATGCTTATATTAAACATATTGAGGATGGAATGCGGATTCCCAAAGACATTCTAATCCTTTACAGCCTAGCCGATGCCCTCCAGGTAAATCGGGAGTGGTTTCGGGATTATGCTTACTTTCATCGGGACCCTAAATCGGCGACGAAGTATATAGATGAAGAGGCCATTCTGGAAGGCGAACAGAAGGAAGGGCGCTATTACCACACAGACTCCGACCCTACCACCAGACTTCTCCCCATAGATCGGGAAATTATAGAAGCCCTCCAAAAGCTGAATGAAGGACAAAAAAACCGATTACTGGAGTACTTACGAACCCATCGCTCATTTGACGGCCTCATCTTTGAGGGGATGCATTTTGATCGGCGAGATTTGCTTTATAAAATTGTTCAAAAACTCATACAGATCGATGAAAATATTCAGACCAAAATGCTCCGCTATATTGCCGCCATGACCTATATTGAAACCCATGAAAATCAAAGTCCTTTCAAAGGGTTGTTTGGGGAAGTCCTGGAAATGGAATAAGTTTTCAATAAAAATTTATCATTTTTTTCTTGACCAAATTCTTAACGTGTGTTAATCCCTTACTCCACCAAGATGAATACGAAGGTAAAAAAGAAAGGAGGTGATAGAGGGATTTTTTGAGTTCCAGGAAGAGCTTCTTTAAATTCTAGAATTCAAAAGAGCAAAGATTATGAGTCCGATAATGAGTATCTATACAGCGCTTATTAAGTATCAATCTGTTTGTATCTTCCAGTTAGTTCCTATTTGCTACTTCACGTGGATCTTTAGCAGACTTATGTACTACAAGCTGAAATATCATAAGAAGATCTCTTTAAAGGATGCCCTTACGTTCTTCACGCTGGTTGCGCTGGCTCTGGATTATGGACACTACCTCTATTTCTTTGTAACCAAGACAGGCCAATTTCTCTCCGTTCCTGGATTTCTCATTAAGTATAGTCTGGGAACCATCCTGTGGATTTGGATGTTTATCTATCATTATGAGGTTTGTGCCAGGAAAAACTTACTACGAAAGTACTCTTCACACGATAGAAAAAAAGCAATCTTTGCTTATATTTTATGCATGATCCTTATCCTCTTCCTCATTGGAGTATTGTAAGCTGAAAAGCTTGTGTTTGGGATTAATAGAGGTGAGAGTCTTGTTTCACCGGGAGTTCGTGAATAAACTCTAAGGGTTGAATTAACTTTACGTTTTTTTACCTTAACCCTTAGTTTTACTAAGGGTCCTTTTTTTTACCCCTGTAATTAACTTTTGTTAATTAATTGATGAGATTTAAAAGAAAAAAGTTTTCCTAACATATGTTAGGAAAAGGGCCTGATAAGGAGGAAAAACAAAAAATGAGAGCTAGGTACTTACTCTTGTTGGTAGGTCTCATCTTAATTTTATCCGGTTGTACCCCTTATGTTCCCTGGTAAGGAACTTTCCAATAAAAAACACCACTCCACAAGGGAAGATCGAAGGAAAACTTTTAAAATTCTACCCTTCGATTTTCCCTCTAATTACCCGGTAACATAGGTAAAGATCCTTTCAAATTCCTACTTAAAGTATTGAATCAATTCCATAATTTTACAGGCCACAACTATAACAACCATGAGATAAAAAATCGTTTTGTCCATGCGAATAAGGTTTCAGAGGTTCTTCGAGACAACCGGCCATTAGAAGAACCCTTAAATGTTCTATAGAACTGGTGAGAAGAGCCTACCCACGACTTCTAGTTAATTAGACTCAAAGAGGAAAGAAGGGGTTTAATCTCAGGCAGGAAAATTTTAAAAATCAGAAAACCTGCATAGGGAGGGAAACCAATCTCCCCATTAGAGGGTTTGTATCGTTGGGAATTGTGAAAGGTCATTTAAAAACAGCGCCTTCCTCACAATTCTCAACGGATAAAGGTATATTACCAGACTATTTTTTCAGGACCCCCCTTATACTTGGATCGAATATAGGCAATAACTTTCCAGACCTCATCACTTTTTAGCGAATCCCAGAATCCGGACATTTTCGTACCTTTCCGACCTACTACAATCGTTCTGTAAACAACTTTATCTGTTCCACCGAATATCCAGTAGTCATCGGTCAGATCCGGACACGTACCGCCCTCAGCGTTTCCTCCGTGACAGTGAGCACAAAGGCGCAGGAAAATCTCTTGCCCCTCGGCAATAGCTTGAGGATTTCCCGTATAGGGATTTTTAGTATCCTGGGACGCGCCCGTAGTTTCCTTAGAAGGTTCTTTTAAGTGAGATAAAAACGTTACAAGCTGGTTCAATTGGTCTTCAGTGAAGAGTTCTTTAAAATTTTTCGGCATGATATCCGGTTTATATCCCTCGGTAACGACTGCATTGGGATCTAAGATAGATTGTCGTATAAATTCCGCATCCCGTCTGGCCCCTACGCTGGAAAGATCGGGACCGACATCACCACCGGTTCCATTAATTCTATGACAGGTCTGGCAGGTATCTAGGAATAGCTGTTTACCCGGATCTTCGTCGGCAGCCTGGGATCTTTCTGCAGCCAGAATCAGGACCATGAGAAGACCTGCGTAGAGGAGTTTTTTTCCCATAAAACGTAAAACGTAAAACGTAAAAACGTAGGATTGAGAATACTCCCTACATTTACGTTTTACGTTTTACCCCTTAGTACGTAAATAGTAAGCAATTGGAAACAATAGGAAGATGGATTTTACCCTTTACCTTTTCCAGAAGGCCGACTACTCCTCAAAGAGGCCGAATACGAAGAGGGCGCCGCCCTTCGTAGCTGTTTTTAACCAAGGTGCACCTCCCTGCCCCAGGGTAGCCCAGCCCATCCAACCTCCGAGACCTGAAGGGACTGCGATATACTGTTTCCCGTCCACGGAGAAGGTCGTGGGGTTACCGACAATTCCGGAGCCTGTTTGGAATTTCCACAAGAGCTCTCCCGTCTCATCATTAAACGCCATAAATTCACCCTCTGGATTTCCAGCGAAGACCAGACCGCCATCCGTTGAAAGAACCCCGCTGGTCATGGGAGATTTATTATTCCAGGACCATTTGGTTTTCCCGGTGGCCGCTTCAATGGCTACCAGAGAGCCATACCCGGGATGATATTCCAGCACCTTTGCCGCCAAATACAATTCTCCTCTCTTCCATTCCTGTCTCATGGCTTGAAGATCCATGGTGAGCTGAAAAGTAGGTACGTAAGCCACTCCTTTCTTTGGATTATAGGCCATGGGGTGCCATTCCTTACCCCCTTCCAGAGAGGGGGAGATGTTCCTGGTTACTTTATCAAAATGAACATCCTTTTCGGGCCAGTTCATAATGGGACGACCACTGGGATCTAAACCCTTCGCCCAGTTTATTTCGGAAAGAGGAACGCCGTAGATGAACTTACCATTGGTTCGGTCAATAGAATAGAAGTAACCATTTCGATCTGCATGCAACCAAACTTTTTTCTCTCCTACATCGGCCAGAATGACTTCATTAACCCCATCGAAATCATAGGGATCATTGGGGGTATACTGAAAATAAAATTTTATTTTTCCGGTATCCGGATCCAAAGCCAACGTCGAATTGGTGTAGAGGTTGTCACCTTCCCGAATATGTCGATCCATATCGGGTCCCGGATTCCCTACAGGCCAGTAGAGAATATTCAAATCGGGATCGTAGGACCCTGTAATCCAGGCAGAGCCACCTCCGTATTTCCAGGATTCTCCCTTCCAGGTATCGTTCCCCGGCTCGCCGGGTCCTGGAATAGTATAAGTCTTCCATACTAACTCCCCGGTATCGGCATCGACGGCAGCAATCCACCCTCGAATTCCATATTCCGCCCCAGAGGTCCCCACGATAATTTTTCCCCTTAAAGCCATGGGCATTAAGGTAAAACTTTCTCCATAGGTATAATCTCCCAGGACTTTGTCCCATACCACCTTGCCCGTCTTGGCATCCAGAGCCACCAGGTGCTCGTCCAGGGTTGCAAAATAAACTTTACCCCGGTAAGGAGCTACCCCCCGGTTGACCACATCACAGCAAAGATGCTTGCCCAGATCTTCGGGTAAAGGGTGATCGTACCGCCAAATCATATTTCCGGTCCTGGCATCCAGGGCAAACACATGGTTCCAGGAAGAAGTGATGTAGAGAACTCCATTATTAACAATAGCTTCACTGTCCTGCCCATCCAGATAACCGAATTGAAAAACCCATTTTGGGACCAGTCTTTTAACATTGTTGATATTGATTTGATTAAGCGGACTGTGTCGGGTACTGGCATAATCGCGACCATACAAAAGCCAATTGTTAGGATCTTTGTCCGCATTGAGCAACATGCGATCATTAACCACATTCTGACCATAGCCTGGAACAGCAACACAGAAAATCAAGAGACTGATAACCCCCAAACTACCTGCTAAGAAGCTTAAAACACTCTTTTTCAATCCTATCATACCTGAGATCCTTTCCTTGATTTACTGTAGATGGCAAGACGCAATCCCGATTTGTAATTAAACAACCATCAGGCCATTGCAGGTGAGGCAATCCCTCTATTGAGGGATTGTTTCATCCCCTTTACTTCACGCTGGGTTTCGGCTTACCTGGCTCCTCACAAGGACCAATGGCTCTTTACGAAATGCAAACCGATATAAAGAAATTGCAGGACCATCCACAGTATAAAGTTGGTATCTGAAACACGATCTGGAAGGCTAGCCAACTAGAGAGTTAAAAATTTCCCTTAACCTTCTTTCTGAAAGGAGGGATATCAAGGCTTCCTTCTTATTCAGGGGTCTAATTCACGGGCAACAACCCTGAACCTTCTCCCTCAGAAGGAAACCCGACAGAATAGATTTTCTGATTCCCTTCTTTTAAAAGAAAACAGGTTTGGAGGATTTTGCTTTAACCTTCTTAATCGTGTATAGAACGGGAATCTAAACAGTTTTTATCGTCCACTTAGACCGTATATAAGATCGAAGATAGATTGTCAAGCTAACTAACGAGGTAGTTTAAGAAGGGAAGACCTGACGTGGGAGAGCGTTTTATCCTGACCCTCTTTTCTACCTTTCTGAGCGATAGCAAAGATTCTACTTTCACGAAGGCACAATCTTTTGCTAGCGCTCAGGGTCATCAGGATAATAAATACTAAGAAGCCTATGAGATCTCTTCTATCTGTAATACCTATCCATTCATAGATAAAAGCAGATTTATCTCCTCTCTTCAAGGATTTTCTTTAAGTTTTGTAAACCCGTAGTATAGACATTCTTTATGAACTTTAAGGACTCCTTGGCACTCATTCCGGGAGGCGGGTTGAAGACTCCTCTCCATTCCACGATAGAACCCCCTCCTCTACCGGGTCTGACATGGAGAGTGGCCGTGTAATTGGCTACCGGCACATCCCTGTAGTCGGCCTTTTCTATACTGTAGGTGTAGCTCATATTGTTTTCGTCGTAACTTATCTGTTTTTCTATGATTTGACCTCCACTCTGCAAGGTCAGAATCCGAATAGATTTGTTAGCCTCGTCCAATCGGCTATTTTTAAAAGCCGGATGCCAGCCAGGCAAACCGTTAAAATCCTTGATTTTATCCCATACCACAGCCGGGGGGACATTAACTTCTACCGTTTCCACTACTTCAAGTTGTTTCAACCCCCGCTTTCGCTCTTTCTTTTCTCGTGCAAAGCCCAGAGTTGGAAAAGCAATCAGAATGGCCAATACCAGATATAAAATTTTTTTCATCGATATCCTCCTTTTAAATGATAAAGTGAATAATTCTGACCCTTAGGTGTAGGTATACACCCTGTATCCTGAATGAAGAAAAACAGCTAAAACGAGTTTTTTATCCCCTCTCACCTCCTTTCCCAAGCGATCTTTTTAGTAACAAGGAAGGAAGATTAAAATGTCGGAAGAAAAAACCTATGCGGTGCATCCTCGCCCCCTGCCACGATGATCACCTTATCTTCTCAACCCTCTACAACGGTAATACCTTCTACTGTAGATCTAGATGTAAATACTTTTAAAAAGTTTCTAACTTCTTTCAATCTCGAAGGGTTCAATTCTTCTCGGCCCTTTAAAGGAAAAGCATCTCGGCCGAGATTAATTTTCTCTATTTTTTAGCTATTTTTTATCCTAATTTCAATTTCTAAAACCCTCTCTGCAAGTATAAAACATGAGAAAAATTGTCAAGGTAATTGTAAGTTTTTCCTTCAGGTAGGGAAATTATTTAAAAATATTTATTGGTATTTTCCGCGGTGAAGCCCTAAATATAAGTAGACTTAAAAATATGCTCAAAAGGAGGTTTCGAGTTCATGAAGGAAGTGGTTATTTACACCAAATCCTACTGCCCCTACTGCACGAAAGCAAAGGCTTTGCTTACAAGTAAAGGTATTCCTTTCAAGGAAATCGATGTTGAATACGATGACCAGGCTCGAGAGGAAATGATTCGTTTATCCAGGCGTCAAACGGTCCCTCAGATCTTCATTGGAACGTATCATATAGGGGGCTATGATGATCTGTACAGGCTGAATGAGCGAGGTGAATTAGATAAGCTCTTGTTCTCTTAGATAAAACGTAAAACGTAAAGGGTGAAAAGCCGCCGGCTTCATGTTTTATGTTTTACGTTTTGTATTTTAGACTATGGAAATCACAACCGAGCGTGTAACCATGCAGGTAAACGGTTCTCCCATGGGTGGCTTTCTTGCCCGTCCAACCACCGGGGGACCTTACCCAGGTATCCTGGTATTTATGGAAATTTTCGGAGTTAATTCCCACATCCGAGATGTAACCCAACGGGTCGCCCGAGAAGGATATGTAGCTCTGGCTATCGATTATTACCATCGTACCGCTCCAGGTATGGAGTTGGGTTACACCCAGGAAGATATTGAAAAAGGGTTTGCCCAGGCTAAGCAGACAACGACCGAGGGATTACTCGCAGATATTAAAGCAGGTATTGATTACTTGAAATCTCGAAAAGACGTTCGGGGGGATCGTATCGGTTGTATAGGATTCTGTTTTGGTGGATATGTAGCCTATCTGGCAGCCACACTCCCAGATATTAAGGCAACGGCTTCTTTTTATGGCGGAGGTATTGCAGCCCCGCCAACCCCAGGTGGAAGACCGCCTATCGTAGACCGAACGAAAGATATTAAGGGGTTTATTCTCTGTTTGTTTGGAACTCAAGATACCAGCATCCCCCTAGATCAAGTCGATAAGATTGAAAATGAACTCAAGAAGCACAACGTCCGCCATAAGGTTCTGCGTTATGATGCCGGGCATGGCTTTTTCTGTGACCAGCGAGCCAGCTACCACGCACCCTCTGCACAGGCTGCCTGGGAAGAAGTAAAAGCCATGTTCGATAGGGAATTACGCAAATCTTAGCATTCATTTAACCGTACTTACGGGGCGAATCGCGGATTCGCCCTATCTGCTCATCATCCCACCTATTCGGGATTTGTAGCTCCCGGGATGGTTATTGTTTACTCAACCCAAGATGACCCAGGACCCTGCCGGTAACAACAGGGGTTACGTAAAGGGGTGGTTATGAATTTCAAAGGAATAGTTTATGGATTAAGCCTTGTGCTCGGAATTATAGCGGTGGGTTATGCCCAATCTCCCCCTGCGGAAGAAGACGCGGTTATCCAGGTTGTTAAGTCTTACTATGAAAACTGGAAATTTAACCTTTGGAATGCTATGGTTGAGGTATTTGCCGATACTTCCGGCTCAAATAAGACAGACACTCTGGCTGCATATAGTAAAGAAAAAACCCAATTGGATAGTTATAAGCTTACCAAGATCAAATGGTATCACAATCCGCTTAGAGCGGTGGTTTCGGTTAAGTTAAAATTAAAGCAGAATTCCCTGGAAAAAGAAGTCTCTGACTCTATTACTTTGATTAAAGTAGGCACAGAATGGAAGTTTCAAGAACAACCGGCTTATAATCCCGGAACGGGTCTGATACGCAAAAAATCTCGATAAGAGCTCAACAACAGATAGTAAACAGAACATGGGGTTATTTGGATTTTGGTATATGAGCCACAAGGTTGATATTTTTATTTCTCCGCAAAGATATATTCAAAGAAAAAACATTTTGGAAGAAGCCGGATCCTATGCCTGGGGAAAAGCTTTACTTAATCCTCCTTTCCCCTAAGCACCAGGGTAAGGCTTAACTGGGAACGCGACCGTCTGCCTCACCTCCTTCCTCCTCTCCGGAAGCCTCAGGAGAGGGGGAAGGGCAGATGCATCAATTAAGGGATTAGACCTGGAGGCTAGGCCCCCCCCTTCCCCCCTCCACGGGGATTTAGAAGGTTACCCGTCAAATTTCTCCTGGAGGGGGAAAGGGAGTGCAGTACGGAAGCAACTTACTGTTCTAGGTTTCCCTGGTCTGGAGGCAAGACCTGCTCACGTATTCGACGTTTCATGCTTTCGCGGGCTTCTTCGGAAAGAGGAGGAAGAGAAAAAACCGGATCTTCTATTCTTTGAGAAAGACTTCTTAAGGTCTCTCTTATAAATAAAAGCTGCCGCGCATAGCGCTTACAGAAAATGCAAAGGTGAAAATGTGCATGGAGGGAGAGGCGTTGATAGAAAGGTAATTCCCTATCTAAAGACTCAGATATCAGTCGGGTAACTTCTTTACACGTCATTGGCTTTAATCCTTTCTTATCTTGACAAACCAATGTATTTCTAAACAATGTCTGAGATGGGTACGGGCACGATACAACAAGACATGCAGATTACCCGAGGAAATACCTAAAATCTTACAAATCTCCTCGGCAGGTAACCCATCCATTTCGCGAAGCGAAAAGGCCGTTGCCGTACGGAAAGGGAGTTCAGCCAAACACCGTTCTAAAATTCCTTGAAATTCTCTTTGTTCAAGAATTGTACCGGGATCAGCTGTCCATCCGTGGGAGATATCCCTCAGGTGTCCCGTCTTATCGAAAAATTCCTCGATGGAATTTAGTGAAGAATCGATCTCATCCACAGGACATTCCCGCCAACTTCGACGAAGATAGTCGATAATCTTGTGCTTTAAAATCCCTACAAGCCACGTCCTCTCAGAGGACTGACCTGTAAAGCTATGACGCGCACGAAGTGCCGCCAGAAATGTATCCTGAACCAGGTCCTGGGCGAGTTCGGCATTTTGAAGTCGAAGTAAAGCATATCTGAACAAATAGTCTCCATGTTGATCGACCCAAACTTCCGGATGACTCGTTTGATGTTGGTCTATAGGTTGTTTACGATTCATTTATATATAAAGCAGTATTTTTCCACCTAAAATTAAAGGCCGGGAATGTTACCTTCACAGATAGTTATATCGTATCGATATTAGGTAAAGTCGTCAAGTTTTTTATGAGGCTCAGAACTTACATTTTTAATGGTATAGACAAAAATAATTTTTACAAACGGTCAAGAAAAACCTCAGTGAGGTCTCCGGCTACTTTCCGGGTCAAACAAAAATTCCTGTAAGAACCCTGCAGAAGGAACGACGAACAGTCGAGTCCATAATGGACTATGATCCCTGCTTAGGTACAATGGGTACAAAATAACCGGCCTGCCTGCAGGCAGGTGTACCCCCTGAAGATATCCCAGCATTTATCGAATTCGTCTTAACAGCCAGGTATTCACCCTGCAGTAGCCATGAATTCCCGTTAGTTGATTTTACCAGTAAAAAATGCCAAATTAGCTTTGAAGGTTAAAACGATAAGAATAAAGGATCTGGTACCCTGTGTCCTTACTTCGTCACGAAGAGGTACTTTCATGATTCAGACCAAGCGTGTTTATGAACCCCCAGAACCTAAGGATGGCAAGCGTTTCCTGGTAGAGCGGTTATGGCCTAGAGGTATAAAAAAAGAAGCTCTGCAGATGGACGGTTGGTTGAAAGAAGTGGCTCCAAGTGACGACCTGCGGCGTTGGTATGGACATGACCCGGGAAAATGGGAAGAATTTAAATACCGCTACTTTGCCGAATTAGACAGTAAACCTGAGGCCTGGCAACCTATCCTGGCAGCAGCCCATGAAGGGAATGTGACCCTTCTGTATAGTGCACGCGATACAGAACATAACAGCGCCGTAGCCTTAGAAGCTTATTTAAAAAGCAAAGAGTAACCAAGTTAAAAGAGATGACCGATTTTAAGATAATAATATCTCCATTTAATTAAGCCAGGAGAGATAAGATATGTTTCAGGATCGGCCTCTATGTTTACGATCCCGCTACCTCTCTTACGAAAACCATGCCAAACCCAGATACCCTTCTGATTAAATTGCCTCTTCTTCGGTTTTACAAGGGAAGAATCTTCGTTTTAAAATCTCTTTTCCTGTGAAGTAGGGAAAAGTCGAATTCCTTGTGGTACTTTGTAAAGTTAATTCTGTGTTATTCTCTTCCCCCCTCACCCCCGGCCCCTCTCCGCCCCCACCCCTTCCCTCCCCGTGGACGGGGAGGGGAGGGTGAGGGCAGAACGGTTATTCAAATCTAACTTTACAAAGTATTAGCTTCGCACGGAGCTGATAACAACCTGTCAATATTTTGATACGATACCCTTTTTAAGTATCGGGAAGAACTTGAGGGAAATGGGATGGAAAAAAAGTTTTGTTTTTATAGCTCTTACTAAATCAAAAAAGCAGATATAAATTATTATCAAGATAGTTATAACCCCGAATAAAGATAGTTATGAAACAAGCAACAAAATTTGAAAAACTTGCAGCGGTCTTTGAACAGTTGGAGGCAGTCTCTTCCAACCTCAAGATGATAGATATTTTATCCGATTTCCTTTCGGAGATTACTCCCGAAGAAGCCCGAATTACAGCCTATCTTTTGAGGGGAAAGGTTGCACCGGACTATGAAGGTTTGAAATTGGGCCTTGCAGAGAAGCTGGTTATGCGAGCCCTCACCCAGGCTTGGGGAATATCCCTTAAAGAAGTCGAGAGCCATTTCCAAAAAATCGGGGATCTTGGAGATGTTGCAGCCGGTATAGCTCCGGAGAGAAACAGTGCCGGACTTTCCATTCAGGAAGTGTTTAACGAACTTCAAATCATTGCACGGACTTCAGGGGAAGCCTCCCAAAAAGCAAAAATTCAAACCCTAGCTACCCTGCTTTCCAGATGCTCACCTCGAGAAGCGAGATATGTGGTTCGAATCGTTTTGGGCACACTACGCCTCGGAGTTGCTGAGATGACATTCTTGTACGGATTATCCAAAGCCTTAACCGGTACCAGGGAGAAGAAGGCCATTTTAGAGAATGCTTTTAATGTACTTTCAGATTTGGGAGAAGTTGCCTATCAGGCAGTCCAGAAGGGCGTGGAAGCCCTTCAAGAGGTACAACCAATTGTTGGTATTCCTATTCGGATGATGCTTGCTCAGCGAGTTGAGGATTTAGAGGAGGTTAAAAAACACATTCCGGGTAAAGTGTTCGTGGAGTATAAATATGACGGCGAACGAATTCAGGCCCATGTTCCCAAACAGGGAGATATTACCCTGTATTCGAGGCGCCATGAAAAGATTACCCATCAATTTCCGGATATAATAGCAGCCATCCAACAGGCCTTTCCAGGAAAAGAAGCGATTATCGAAGGGGAAGTGGTTTCCATTGATCCCCAAAGCGGCAAGTTACAGGACTTTCAAGTCTTAATGACCCGGCGCAGGAAACATAAGGTTGAAGAATATATGGAAAAGGTTCCAGTGAAGTATTTTCTCTTCGATATTCTCTACTTCAATGGGAAATCTCTTTTAAAAACCCCTTTATCTCAGCGAAAAGAGATATTGGCGCGATATTTTTCCAACAAAAATGGTCTGGCACTTGCCGAGTCTATCCTTACCGAAGAAGTCGAAGATATGGAGAATTTCTTTGCAGAGGCCATGGAGCAGGGAGGAGAAGGGGTTGTGCTTAAAGATGCCAGCAGCTTTTACGAAGCTGGAATCCGGGGATGGAAGTGGATCAAGTTCAAAAAGGAGTATAAGAGGGAACTGGCCGATACCTTTGATTTGGTCGTTGTGGGGGGCATCTACGGTACCGGACGGAGGGCAGGAACTTATGGTTCCTTACTCGTTGCTGCGTTTGATCCTGAAACCAATAAATACTATTCGTTTACTAAAGTAGGGGCTGGATTTACAGATCGGGATTTAGCTGCTCTACCTCAGATGTTTGCAAGGTATCAACTCCCTGAGAAATATCGATTGGTAGAAACTGAGATGGAAGCAGATGTATGGTTTGAACCGGCGTTGGTGATGGAAGTTACTGGTGCCGAACTGACGGTAAGTCCTGTTCACACTGTAGCCAAAGAAAAGTTAAAAAAAGGAGGACTTGCTTTACGTTTTCCACGGTTTTTGAGATGGCGAGATGATAAAACTCCCGAGCAGGCTACTACGGTTCAAGAAATTTATGAGATGTACCTGAGTCATCAAAAGATGAGATAGACCTTTATCTCAAAGCAATGTCCCTGTCCTTACTGATAGTTCTCAGGTATTAATCTTCTCGATACCCAGTTTTTTCATTCTGGCCAGCAGGGTAGTTCGATTGAGACCGAGTAACTTGGCGGCATCAGAAAGTCCGCCGACCACCCATTTTGTTTTTTCCAGGGCTTTCAAACTATGCTTGCGTTCGGCTTCTTCCCCAGAGTCAAAACTTCCATATGATCTGGCTGAAGCATGCCCCTGTCGCATAAAATTACGGCCCGTTCCAGGACATTGGCTAACTCTCTTACGTTCCCTGGCCAATGGTAATCCATTAGCTTCTTCAACGCTTCGCGTGAGGCCCGATCTATCTTTCTGACCATTCTCCGGGAAAATTTACCCACAAACTAGTTTATCAACGAAGGAATGTCCTCCCGGCGCTCCCGGAGAGCTGGGAGATAAATAGGAAAGATATTTAAACGATAAAACAGATCTACACGGACCGATTGCTTAAATTATGAATGGCACTGGCGACCAGCTCCTTTCCAGTACCTGTTTTACCGGTTATAAAGACCGTGGTATCGACCTGCCACCTTTTCAATACTTTGAAAAACCTTCCGGATGGCTTTGGAGGTTCCTACAATCTCCTCGAAGTTATGCTCTGTTTTAATTCCCTCTTTGTCCTGTGGATTGTAACTGGTTCAGACAGAGCTCCAGATCTACTACTTTCAGTCCGAAAGCACTATCATATCGATTCTCGGCAGTTTTAGAAAGTAACTTCATGATAATGTCTGAAATCGTCTGGGGTATTTCGGGATTTAATTCGATGGGAGGTCGAGGGGTCCTGGCAGTATGGGCATGGACCAATTCTAGGGGGTCTGTGGAATCAAAAGGCAATTGACCGGTAAGCACCTCGTAGAGGGTTATACTCAGGGAATAGAAATCCGTACGATAATCCAGGGCCCGGTTCATGCGGCCGGTCTGCTTCGGAGAAATATAAGCCAAAGTCCCTTCAAGCAAATTAGGATAGCTTATTTTCTGATCTTCACGCGGAAGGCGAGACGAAATGCCAAAGTCGATAAGTTCTACCCGGTGGATTTCAAGATTAATAAGGATATTTTTGGGGTTAATGTCTTTATGAATGATGTGATTTCGATGAAGCTCCGCAAGGGTTGTTGAAAGCTGAATAGCTATCTCAAACAACAAAATAAGATCCTTTGCCGTGGTAAAATTCCCTGTGGAAGGTGGATCCTGGCTTTGTTTTCTGAAATCAATGAGATTTCTGAGTGTCTCTCCCCCCTTATCTTCCAAAATCAAAGCGAGATTTTTTCGGTATTTCTCCAGAGTATAAACTTTAGTAATACCTTCTATCTGAAGACTTTTGAGGATCTCGTATTCACGCCTTAAGCCGGCAAGGTCTGCAGCAGTGGGGAAATCATCTGAAAGGGTTTTTATGATAACCGGTTTTTTATCTTTCTCTCGTTGTCCGCGATAGACAATTCGCTTCCTGCCTCTAAAAATCTCTGCGGTGATTTTATAGCCAGGAATCATCCTTATCTCCTTTGGAGGTGATCCCTCCAGGATATCTTTATTATCACCTTCTTACTTTAAAAATCGCCGCATCACCTCCGGGAATTGAGAAGGCGATAAAGTGAAGCGCTCTTCATCAAGGAACTCAATAGCGTAGGTTCTTACCTTAATCGGTTTTTCCATCCTCGTTTTGAGTCTCCCCACGCAAGCGGCGCTTCATTTGATCTCGTACTTCTGGAGATAGGGAGGGAAGATCATCAGGCAAAGATTCCGAATTTTCTATCTTTTTAGAAAGGCCCCGGAAAATATTTCTGAGAAACAGCAGTTGCTGTCCATATCGCTTACAGAATACACAAAAGCGAAAATGTATGTGAATAACGAGGCGTTGGGGAAGGGATAAGTTCTTATCCAAAGACTCAGATATTAAGCGGGTAACTTCCTTACAGGTCATGATCTTTAATCCGTCCTCACCTTTAAGCGCTAAACCAGTTCCTTTTTAAGCAATCTTTCAAAGACAAAGAAATTCCATAAAATAATCCATACAAATTAGTCGCGGAAATATTCAGAATCTTACAAATTTCTTCAATGGCAAAATACTATCTTTTTACATTTTTCTTGCCAAGGTCAACATTATGCAGTACTAAATCGCCCCTACTTTTATACTTTCGCTTTTTATGCTTTTGCGAGAAACTCTCTCATCTTTCTATCAACCGTATGGCGTGGCCCATCCGGATCTCTTAATAAAAAGCCTTTCTTGAATCCAGGTTTCCCCTCCGGAATCTCGATAATTCCTAAAGATATCCAGGTTATCTGACCCATACCTAACCGCCTGGCCATTGCCTGTGCATGGTTAATAACTCACGTGGTTTGCCAATGTACAAGATCATTAGAACGTATATCTACAGGCATAGAACGACCATCCCGAGGTACCACGTATTCCAGAAACTCAATTCCGGGTCCTTGAGGAGCCCTCAAGCCACTGATATGTAATCGTGCTCCAAATACATTATTGAGATGTTCTTGTTCCGTACCATAATTTTCACTTTCCCCTGCCAGTGTCATTCCCAATAAATCTCGATAGAACTTCAAGCTGGCCTCTGTATTAGATATTACAATGGCGGTATGATCGATTCCCAGAAACAATCTATCAGTTGTAACCTGCCATTTGGGATTACCCTTTCCTGGAGGAAAGTAAATAATCTCCAAATAATGTCCACCGGAATCCTTAAAGTAAAAGGCTTTTATTCCCCCTGCCGCTTTGTTCCAGTCCGGAATACGTTGAAGACCTGTAGAGGCATGTTGTACTTTATGTTCGCGTAAATGCTGATAAGCTTTTTCCATACCACTGACCACGATGGCAATATGCTGAAACCAGTGATCATTACTGCGTATATCAACCGGGATAGGTCGTCCTTTCGGAGTTAAGTACTCTGTCAGCTCGATAAACTCATCCCCAAGCCGCATACAGACTACTCTCATCCGCATACCAAAAAGTCCTTGAAGTTGCTCATACTCGTTTCCCCAGACCTCCACATCTGATACCTTCTCGAAAGAGAGCACTCTAGAAAAAAAGTTTATCGATCTATCCATATCTGAAACCGTCAGACCAAAGGCTTCCACAGCAGTAACGGCTTCCTGCGGAGACAGGGATTGAGCCTCTACACCGGATATGGAAAAGCTGAAGATAAGTAGAAGAACAGCCAATAAAGCAAATTTTGTTAAGGTTAGGAGTTACGCAGTTGACTATAAACCCTTTATTTTATAAATATCCGTACAAAAAGGAGAGTTTAGAGTTTGTCAATAGAAATTTGTCCTAACTCCAGTCCCAAGTTCAGGGGGTGACAAAGATGAATCCGCCCAAATGCGATGATTTGGATTACCTCCACTTCATAATTGCTGCCCAGAAGGTCTTCACCTGCACGGAGGCGTCAAGATGCCAGCCTGAAAGGGAAGATGCCCCTGCCCACGATGCCTTCACACGCTTGCTTCAAAGGCAGCCTCCCGACACGGAGGCTTTGTGGCAGGAGGCGAAGGCGTTCGTGAACAAAAGAAGGGGGCTTTTGGTCTTGGACGACCCCACCTTAGACAAACCCTCTGCGAAGAAGATGGAGTTTGTAACCTACCCTTGGAGTGGGAAGCACCAAAAGGTAGTCAAGGGGATAGCCCTTTTGACACTTCTTTGGACGGATGGAGATGCTCTCATTCCTTGCGACTTTCGTGTTTACGACAAGCCCCAGGGCGGAAGAGCCAAGAATGAGCCCTTTCAGGGGATGCTTGTGAAGGCGAGAGAGAGGGAGTTTCAGCCGGAATAGGTTCTTATGGACAGTTGGTATTCGAGTTTGGAGAACCTCAAGCTCATTCGGGGATTTGGCTGGCTCTTCCTCGGCCCCACCCCTTCCCTCCCCGCATGCGGGGAGGGAGGAGAGGGAGGGGGGGGGAGGGAATGGACCCATCAGCAAGGTGGAAATCCCTGAGGGGGGAAGGGTTGTGCATCTTGGGGGATTTGGTTTCGTGAAGGTGTTTCAGACTATCTCCAAAGAAAAAGAGGCAGAATATGGGGCGACAAATGACCTTGAGATGACCGAAGAAGAGAGGGAAGAACTGGAGAAACAGGGATGGGGTAGAGAGGTTTATCATCGTGGGATCAAGCAATTTTGTGGTGTTGAGAAGGCCCAGGTTCGCAAGGCGATAGCCATCGTGCGCCATCTGCTTTTGGCTTTGCGAGCATTTTTGCGTCTGGAGGTCTATCGTCTGCGAACAGGGGTGAGTTGGTAGGAGGCGAAGATGGCTATCCTTCGGGAGGCGGTAAGGGCTTATCTGGCTCATCCTGTCTACGTTCTCAATCCAACTGCGTAAGTTCTAAAGGTTTTATTTACTCCGATAAAGCTGTTAATTTATTAAATCAGTATCGTGAATCGATAATTGTGCAACACGTTGGATGAGTCGTTGATTCCTCTTGGGCAAAATGGCCTCTTACCCTGCAACCTTAAGTCGGTCCTATTGAGGAAAAGCAGGGTTATCAACCAAAATGTTATACTGGTCATACCTGGTATTCTGAGGGAGACCATCGAACTCTTTTCTTTTTCATTGACATCCGCCTATAAGACTGCGAAACTGTTTTTATCCTTTGGTGAGAAGAGGAAGGAAAGATTCAAAGGATGTTTTATAAAATCCTTGGAAAGAGGTCATTCATCAGATGAAAAGTTTTAAAAATGACTTTTTCAATAAATCTAATAAGGGGGAGGTAAAGATGCGGCGGATTCTGGTTTTTGTTTTCACGGCTATTTTCCTAAGCTTACTTTTTACCCAGCCTGCCATATCTGCAGAGACGGTTAAGCTAGGGCTGGCAGGTCCTCTCACAGGAGATCAAGGGGTCTTCGGTGAGTTGTTGAAGATTGGAGCGGTCATTGCCATGGAAGAATGGAACGAGAAAGGAGGGGTTCTTGGAAAAAGGGTTGAATTCATCTGGGGGGATGACCAACATGACCCGAAGCAGGCGGTATCTGTAGCGAACAAGTTTGTTAATGAGGGCGTTGTCGGAGTTGTAGGCCATTTCAACTCCAGTTGTTCTATTCCCGTATCAACGATTTATGCCAGATTTGATATTCCACAAATTACCCCTGCGTCTATCAATTCAGAATTTACCGACCGTGGCTTAAAAAACGTATTCCGAACCTGTGGGCGTGATGATCAACAAGCGATTGTCGCGGCGGATTTTATCGTAAATACCCTGAAGAAAACGAAAATAGCAGTTTTTCATGATAAGACTACTTACGGTCAGGGATTAGCCGATAAAGTTGTCGGAGAGTTGAAAAAACTGGGGGTTGAACCGGTCTTTTACACCGGGGTTGTACAGGGGGATAAGGATTATACAGCCGTTTTAACTGCTGCCAAACAGAAAGGCCCGGAGATTCTTTATTTCGGAGGAATTCATCCTGAAGCTATTTTGCTGGCCAGACAATCCAGGGAGTTAGGCTTGAATGCCGTCATGTTTAACGGATCTGGTACTTTTACCCAAGAGTTTATCGATGGGGCCGGTCCGGCAGCCGAGGGATCTTATATCACTTTTTATCCAGACCCAGAAAAGATTGAAGCAGCCCAACCCTTCATCAAAAAGCTTAAAGAGAAATTCCCTCAGGCAAGAGAAATAAGTGCGTTTACCATTAATAGCTATGTGGCCGCAAATATTCTTCTGGAGGCTATTCAGGCAACGGGAAGTACCGACGGAAAGAAATTATCAGACTATATCCATAAAACCCGATTTAACACGGCTGCAGGACCTATTCAGTTTGATGAAAAAGGCGATCTGATAGAAGCCCCTTTTGTGGTCTGGCAGGTTCAGAGCGGAAAATTTGTGCAGATCCAGGAATTCAGGAAAAAATGAATCCTGAAAATAAATTTGAATCAGGTCAAGCCCTCTTAGCAAGATCCTCGCGCTCATCCTGGATATCCCAGCCTTCCGCTTTCTTCTCTTGGATGAACCGATTCATTTTCCTCCTGGCACTTCTTTTCGGCTCTGAACTGAAATCTATGATGAGTTCTTGATGTCCAGTTTCGGTTACTCGATAGGCCCGGTAATCGGTGGGTATGTAAAGTTTAGGCTTCATACGTTTATTTTTTACCTTACCGACATCTTTTTATTACGTCAAGTAAGGTATCGTTTTTGTAACTGTAACAATTTAGTAGGTGTCACTTTTTCTGTCTGAACACCCCCCTGGCCTCCCCCCTCTAATCCCCCCGTATACGGGGGGATTAGAGGGGGGGCTAGGGGGTGTTTCTTTTTCCACCTACTACATTGATATGAATACTTGTTTTTTCAATCAAGGATAAAAAGAGAGGATATCCTCTATGACAGATCAGAAGTTTATCACCCCTAAATTGAATATCCTTATTGTAGATGACGATCCAAACAGTCGGGAGATCCTGATAGATTGTTTGGAAGGGCAGGGTTATCTAATCGTTGAAGTTAACAACCCACAAGATGCTCTTATGGAGGCCTCCAATTCTAAAGATCGTTCAGGAAGCCGGCATCCGCTCCGTGGTAGGAGTGCCACTAAAAGCCCGTGGGGTGATAACCGGAATCCTCTACGTAACCAGCCAGACCCCTCAAAAGTTTAGGGTGGAAGATCGACAACTCTTGAGTGCTTTGGCAAATCAAGCTGCCATCGCTATCGAAAATGCCAAGCTTTATGAACAGGTAAAACGGCATGCCGAGGAGTTAGAGGTAAAGGTTAAGGAACGAACCCAAGAACTGGAAGAGGTTAATCGGAAGCTGGAGCAGGCATCCCGACACAAATCGGAATTTCTGGCCAATATGTCCCATGAACTAAGAACTCCGATGAATTCCATCATTGGCTTCACCCGCCTGGTGATGCGGCGTTCAAAAGACATTTTACCGGAGAAACAGTATGAGAATCTTCACAAGATTCTTATCAGCGCCGAACATCTCCTCTCTTTGATCAATGACATCCTGGACCTTTCAAAAATCGAAGCAGGAAGGATGGAAATTCATCCCTCTCAGTTTGAATTAGACCCACTGGTAGATGTCTGCCTTCGTACGATTGAACCCATGATTAAGAGTGAACGGATTCGCCTGATAAAGGAAATGGAAGCAAATCTCCCCCCACTGTTCACGGATCAGGATAGGTTAAAACAGATTCTCATTAATCTCTTGAGTAATGCCGTGAAGTTTACCGAAGCAGGCGTAATTACCCTGACTGCCCATCGCCAAAACGGAGAGATAGTTATCTCTGTGTCGGATACCGGGATAGGGGTTCCTGAGGATAAATTAGAACTCATCTTTGAAGAATTTCGTCAGGTCGATAGCAGTACTACCCGGCAGTATGGAGGTACAGGTCTGGGCCTATCCATCAGTCGTTAACTGGCTCGACTCATGGGGGGAGATATTAGCGTGAAGAGCACCGTTGGTGTGGGCTCGACCTTTACGGTGACTATTCCCCTTCGCTATGGGGAAGAGAAGAAGAAAGAAAGTGTGGGAGTATGGGAGTATGGGAGTAGAGATGTCCCCCACACTCCCACAGTCCCATACTCCCATACTTTCCCTTTAGTGCTGGTTATTGACGACGAACCAGACGTAATCTATTTGTTGCGGGAAAACCTTACCGAAGCAGGATACCGTGTGATTGGAGCCACGAATAGAGACGAAGGGTTACAACAGGCCAGAGTTCTCAAACCCTTTGCGATTATCTTGGATATTATGATGCCCCATAAAGATGGCTGGCAGGTCCTTCATGCCAGAATCGCCTTCTGGTAGTGGATGACGATCCCCAGGTAACGGATCTGGTACGTCAGCTTCTGGAAGACAAACCATACGAGGTCGAAGCAGCCCTGGACGGTCAGGAAGCTGTGGAAAAGATCTCTCGTCAGCGCCCTGATGTTATTCTGTTGAACCTTCTTATGCCCAGAATGGACGGCTTTGCCGTGATCGAGCACATACAACAGAATCCCCAATACCGTAACATTCCAATTATCGTTCTTACCGCTAAGACACTCTCGGAGGATGACTATAAGATCCTCACTGCCATGGATGGAGCAGCAGGAATTGAACTGGCCGAGCGTGAGCACCCAGATCTGATCATTATGGATCTTTCGCTGCTGGTGGTAGATGGATGGGAAGCAACCCGGAGAATCAAAGCCAATCCCAAACTCTGGCATATCCCCATTATCGCTCTGTCGGCTCATGCTATGGTAGGAGACGAAGAGAAAGCTCTGGAGAGCGGTTGTGATGATTATCTGAGTAAACCTTTCAACGATGAGATTTTGTTTGAAAAAATTAAGAGATTCCTTTATCCATAGTCCGTTGTCCGTTATTTTTAATAGCTAACGATGGACGATGGGCAAACGATCCAAAATCCTGATTGTCGATGATGAACCTTTCAATGTGGATTATCTGGAGCAGGAATTAGAGGATCTGGGTTACGAAACCCTCACGGCTACAAACGGACAGACGGCCCTGGAGAAGATCTCTACGGAAGCCCCCGATTTGATTTTTCTAGACGTCATGATGCCTGTCATGGATGGGTTTACGACCTGTCGGATTCTGAAAGAAAATGAGGAGACACAATTGATTCCCGTTGTGATAATGACTACTTTAGGTAGCATCGAGGATCGTATCAAGGGAATCGAGGCCGGAGCAGATGATTTCCTTACTAAACCGGTTGATCCACGAGAATTAAAGGCCCGAATTCAGACGGCGCTCAAACTCAAGCATACGGTAGATCATAAGATCAACGAGCTAAGTCGGATCAAAGATCACTTCGCCAAATTTGTACCGGAGGCTGTCAAACGCCTCGTTGTCGCCAATCCTGAAGCACCAGAACTGATCAAGCGGGAACGAGATGTATCCGTCCTGTTCCTGGATATTAGCGGCTACACCCGCCTGAGCATTCAGTTACCGCCGGAAATCCTCGATGTATTGATCGAGCAATACTTTTCCAGCTTTTTAGATCACATTCATGCAGCAGGAGGAGACATCAATGAAACAGCAGGGGATGGATTTATGGTCATCTTTCAACATGATGATACTCAAAGACATGCCATCCAGGCCGTTGATACAGCCCTTGCTTTACTGGCAACTACAGAGGCTCTTAATCGGGAAAACCGTGAACATCCCCTTTCTGTCCACATAGGCATTAATTCGGGAATCGCACTGATCGGCTCAACCCGTTTTGAAGGGGCTCGAGGTACCCGTTGGACCTTTACAGCCAGTGGCCCGGTAACAAATCTGGCGGCACGATTGGCAGATACCGCAGAAGCCGGTCAGATCCTGGTTGGACCAGAGACGGCTCACTGCCTGGGGAATAGCTATCGATTGGAAATGCTCGGCCATAAAACCTTAAAAAATATAACCGAAGCCATTGCAGTCTATCGGGTTCTGGGCCCGATATAAAAGTTACGTAAAGTAGAGATGAGAAAATCCACCATGACATGCTTACTTCTAGCCGCTCTTATACCATTTCTATGTTGAACCATCACCTAAACTGTAGGGGCAGCCCTGTTTAAGGGCGATCCTGGGTGATCGCCCCGCAGGTTATACCACCTGTTTACTTATTCCTTCGCAACGTTCACAAAAATCTTGCTTGATGGTGTCTTTCTCTTCGGTTAAGAACCTTATCATTCCTTTATAATCCTTAAGGCCCTCTACAGGATGGGTGAGAAGCTTCGATAACCACCCTGGAAATTGCAGTTCTGCACGGGATAAATCGTATACCCCACCTCAAAATAATCCCGGTTTGCATTGACCGTACCCACCATAACTTTGTTACCTAATACAAATCCCAAATTGATCGTATCGACAGGAATTTGGATTTGATGATTACCACCGGTTACGCTGGATAGAATCAATACCCCGTTCTTGCCCAGATACTCCATGGCTTCAAATACAATGGGAGCATAACCTGTGGCCTCAAACATGAGATCGAAGGGACCATAGCCGGCAGAAGCTTCCTTGAGGGACATTTCAGCGGTGGAAATATAGCGTACACCGATCTCGGTAAGCAGGTTTGAATTTTTATAAGGAACCAAGCGTTGACCAAAACTCGTCACTTCCAAACCACGCATTCTCAGGGACAGAGCCACCAGAAGTCCTAGGGTTCCTGCTCCCAGGACGGCTGCCCGTTTTGGTCTCCAGATCTTCAAGCGACGCTGGATTTCATAGGCCTGGATGATTCCTTTTTCGATAACCAACGTAGGTTCGAGGAGCACGGCCACCCGTCTCAGTTCCTCAGGTATCTTTATAAGGTATTCAGGTTCATCGACAAAGTACTCCGTCAGATAACCATGGAGAAGACTGATACCGCGCACGTAGTACACATCGTCGGTGGTCATATTATATGGGCCTATTTTATCGTATAGACTCTGGCCAGGACGACGTACCGTAGGTACCACATAATCACCGGGAGCCAGTTCTGTTACGTTTTCTCCTACTTCAACAACACGACCAAAACATTCATGGCCAATCACTAAAAAATCATATCCTTCCGGAGCCTGACCATACTCTGCAGCATTGATTTCCTTGTCTGTTCCGTCTACCCCTACCCGCAGGACCTTAACCAGAACCCCACGACCCTTCGGAATATCTTGAACGGAAGGTTTGGGCAGTTCGGTAAGATGGATACTGTTGGGTTTACCGGGGAATACAGCAATGGCTTTCATAATCATGAGGCCCGTTGTCTATTGCCTGTCGTAGCAAATCTTCAAGCCCTCTATCTATCTGAGTGACTCGATATAGACGACCTCCCTCATCACTATCGGCTTACAATGGATAACAGACTAAAGAAGTGGTTTACCGGGTCCAGGCAAACCATTTTGTGAATAACTTCTTAACCCCTGGGGTCAATAAGGTACGTCGATAAGCGTCTGCTAACTGTTTAATGGCTTCGGCCTGGGTAGGATAGGGATGGATGACACTTGAAATAGTCTTTAGGCCGATGTTTCCCACCATGGCCAGGGTAATTTCACTAATCATCTCCCCGGCATGAGCCGCCACGATGGTGGCTCCTAAAATCTTATCGGTTCCTTTTTTTACATGGATTTTGACAAAGCCTTCTTCTTCTCCATCGGTGATGGCCCGGTCTACTTCGCTTAGCCTTTTTACAAAGGTATCTACTGCTATTCCTTTTTTCTGGGCCTCTCGTTCATACATCCCGACGTGGGCGATCTCCGGGTCGGTGTAAGTACACCACGGCATGATAAGATCACTGAGTTTCTTCCTTCCAAAGAAAAGGGCATTTTGGATGACAATGCGTGCAGCCGCATCTGCAGCATGGGTAAATTTCCAGTTCATACAGATGTCTCCGGCGGCATAAATTCGGGGGTTTGTGGTTTGTAAGTAGTCGTTAACCAGGACCCCATCTTTCTGACTGTATTGCACTCCAACGACCTCCAAATTTAAACCCTCTACATTGGGAGCGCGTCCGGTCCCTACCAGGATTTCATCCACCACGACCGTGTCTTCTTTGCCTTTAGATTCGAAGTGGATAACTTTACTCCCCTCTTTCCTTTCAACTCGTTGGATTTGAGCTTCCAGTACCAGACGAATTCCCTCTCGAATGAAGGCTTGTTGGATAATCTCAGCAGCATCTGCATCTTCCCGATTCAAGATATGGGAAGAATTATGGAATAAAGTAACCTGGCTTCCCAAGCGCTGGAAGGCCTGGGCCATCTCACAGCCGATAGGACCTCCACCGATAACTGCGAAGCGTTCTGGGCGCTCTGTGAGCCAGAAGACCGTTTCATTGGTCAGGTAACCGACTTCTGCCAGTCCTGGGATAGGGGGATGAACAGCCCGTGCACCGGTAGCCAGAACGGCTTTTTTAAAGCGAAGGGTTTTCCCTGCAACCTGTATGGTATCAGGACCTGTAAACCGACCTTCTCCCAGGAATACATCCACACCCAGTTCTTGAAATCTTTTGGCCGAATCATGATAACTAATCCTTGCCCGTAGCTTTCTTAATCTTTCCATAACGGCAGGAAAATCTACCTCTCCGCCTCCCGGCGCACTCACACCGAATTGACGGGCATTGCGAACCTCTGCGGCAGCACGAGAAGATCGAATTAAGCACTTCGAAGGTACACACCCTACATTTAAACAGTCGCCACCGAGAAGGTGTTTCTCAATTAAGGCCACTTTGGCACCTAAGCCGGCCGCTCCTGCAGCAGTTACCAATCCCGCCGTACCGGCTCCTATTACAACCAGATTATAACGGGGAGCCGGCTCAGGGTTTTTCCAATCCGGTGGATAAACATTGGAAAGAAGAATCTGATTATATTTATCATCCGGTAACACCCTTGCGGACAGTACCTTTGACATGGGGTTCATAAAAGTGTTCCTCCTTGATTAGTTTTCTTTGAACTTTTTGACAAGCTTAGGAATAAAGAATGAGAAAACAAACAGAACCAGGGAAAATAAAACTTTCACAGAGAGTAACTGACTCCAATCTCCACTGGCTAAGACCTCTTTAAGGGTTCCTATAAAGAAGGTAAAAATAAAGGTACCTACCACGATACCCAATGCAGTACCGAAAAAATAGTCTAAAAATCGGACCCGGGTAAGTCCCATACCAAAGTTTAAAGGGGTAAAAGGAAAATAGATCAAGCGAAGATAAAGTACGGTGGCAAATCCATTGCGAGCGATGGCATCATCGTACTTTTTGAGCCTGTCGCCGATAAGAGAAGCAGCAAAATCTCTACCCAAAGTACGTCCAATAAAAAAGGCAATACTGGAGCCGGCCATTGCGCCAAGCCAGACATAGAGAAAACCCCGGTAAGGTCCAAAAATAGCAGCTCCTATCGCAGTCAATACGGTACCCGGTACAAATAAACAAACCCCAACGGTATAAATCAGTATATAAATCAAAGGGGCCCAGATGCCCGCAGATTCCAAGGAACGACCTAGAACCTCAGGTGTAAAAAATCCCCTAACCGGGGTAAACCGAACTATGTAAATGGCTCCCACGATAAAAGCCAGAAAAATGGAAGCCTTAATGATAGCTCCTTTGCGACTCGATGACGGTTGCACAACGCCTTCCATAATTTTATTCCTCCCTTTTTATAGGTCCAGGGTATACCTTAAAACTAATCTTAAATACCTTGGTTCAACTTGTTTGGTGAATGGTCGTCCCATGCAAGAAATCCTTACAGAAAATTTTAACGGTAATAGATTTTTAGTCCTGGTCCATCTCCTCGTTTATCAACTAAAAAGATACTTATCCCTGAAGGATTATAAAATCGCTTACTTTAATCCTGTGGACTCTTTTAATCTCAGAGTTGGTAATATAAAAGGAGAGGACCTGTAAGGATTTTTATCTGTCAACCGACTGTTTATTAAACGGTTTAGGAAAACGATTTAAAAACCAGCATAAACTTTTTAACCGGTTACGTCAAGTGAGGAAAACCTATGCTCATCAAAATTAAAACCAATCTGGATATTCCTTCTTCGGAAATTACCGATAAAAAACTCTATCTTAACCGACGCGAGTTTATTCGGGCTGCTTCTATGGCTGCGGTGACAGCAGCTTCCGGGTCTTTAGGTTCGGATCTGTTGATGTCCGATACGGTACAGGCAGGGGAGAAGTTAGAAGGTGTAGTTAAAGGACCCTACAGCACCGATGAAAAACCCACTTCCTATACAGCTATCACCACATATAATAACTTTTACGAGTTTGGGACCGATAAAGAATCCCCGGCCGAAATAGCCCCGAAAACCCTCAAACCTCGCCCCTGGTCGGTTGCAGTAGAAGGTGAGATAAACAAACCGGCCGTTTATCATCTAGAAGATTTGATTCCTAAGACCCTGGAAGAACGTGTTTACCGACATCGTTGTGTTGAAGCCTGGTCGATGGTGATTCCCTGGGTAGGGTTTCCGCTGGCGGATTTGATCAAACGCTTTGAACCGACTTCCAAAGCCAAATTTGTTGAATTTACCACCCTGTATGACCCAGAACAGATGCCAGGACAGAAACGGGCTATACTTAAATGGCCCTATGTGGAAGGATTACGCATGGATGAGGCTATGAATCCCCTGACAATCCTGGCCGTTGGGTTGTATGGAGAGGTTTTACCCAACCAGAATGGGGCCCCGCTTCGGCTGGTGGTACCCTGGAAGTATGGGTTCAAGAGTATTAAGTCCATTGTTAAAATACGTTTTGTGGAAGAACAGCCCATGAATACCTGGGCCCTGGCCGCTCCAGATGAGTATGGCTTTTATGCCAATGTAAATCCGGAAGTAGATCATCCCCGTTGGAGCCAGGCCCGGGAGCGGCGTGTGGGAGAATTTTTCAAGCGCAAAACCCTTATGTTTAATGGCTATGCAGAACAGGTTGCTCATATGTACGCCAATATGGATTTGAGAACCTATTTTTAAGGCCAAGAAGGAAAACTTAATTTAATCCCATTTCACCCCTCTTTCCTGAAGTTTCAGGAAAGGGGAAGCGGGCTTTGTAAGGTAAGTTTTTTGTGGGGGTACTAGTTGGTAAGCGCCCCTCCATCTTCTCTCTCTCCCGTTTCACAGGGGAGGGAACTTCGGAGCAAAACCCCCCTTCCCCTGCCCCCCTTTCATCCCCCCGCATGCGAGGGGATGAAAGGGGGCGGAGGGACTATCTACAAGCACTCTTTAGAGGAGGGTAAAGTAAGAGGGGGAAAGTCCATGAAAATTAAGGTAACCGGGTACTACAAACAATGGATGAGGGATAAAGGATCAATGACTCGGAATCGGTGGATACAGTATGTGGCAAAGCCCATCGTCTTTGCTGCTTGCCTGATTCCTTTGGTTATATTGATCATCAAGGCCCTGACCGGGCATCTCGGGGCTAATCCCATTGAAGCAACTACCCGAAGTATGGGAGACTGGGCCTTGAGATTCTTATTGATCACCCTGGCCGTGACTCCGCTGAAGCATCTTTTAAAGTGGGACTGGCTGATTCGATTTCGGCGTATGCTGGGGTTATTTGCTTTTTTCTACGCCTGCCTGCATTTTTTGAGCTATGCAGGACTCGATCAGTTTTTTGCCCTGGATGAAATTACCAAAGATGTGATCAAGCGCCCTTTTATTACCGTAGGTTTTACCAGTTTTCTCCTCCTGATTCCCCTGGCCGTTACTTCTACCAATAAAATGATCAAACGTCTTGGAAAGCGATGGCAACCCCTTCACCGATTAATTTATCTCATCGGTATTGGTGGGGTGATCCACTATTTCCAGTTGGTTAAAGCAGATACCCGAAATCCTACGATTTACGCCATTGTATTGGCAATACTTTTGAGTTATCGTTTATGGGCAAAGGGGATTCAGAATAAAAGAGCAGGATATAAATATGACAGGCTAAAAATTGGCAACCTGCCAAGACCCTCATCTAAACAACCCTAGACCCTGTCACAGCATGCTTTCGAGGCTTCAGAGAGATAAAAAAAGGGGAGACAAAATTCGTCACTCTTCCCTGTCATAACATCTATCTAAGTTCTTACCTTTTCAAACCTGATATCCTTTCACCGTAGAAATATTACCTAAAGAGAACGACAGTAATTTAAAGGCTTAAGCCCTATAGAAACAGTCTGTTTATAGCTATAAAATTCTAAAAGTTCTCCAGGCCCCGTAGGAACTCCCGTCTAATACTTTGTTTACTTAGTTTTGTGTAACTTTTAAACTGCCCCTCTCCCCCTCCCTCACCCTCCCCGTCCACGGAGAGGGAAGGGGTGGGGCGGAGAAGGGTCGGGGTGAGGGCAGAACGGCTATTCAAATCTAACTTTACAAAGTACTAATCCTAAATAGAAAGGTCACATAACCTGCAGGGCGATTTCCCAGGATCATCCCTAAACAGGGCGGCTTTCCAGGATTGTTCCTAGCGGTCATACTGGATTTTAACAGGAATAGGAATTAGCATATATCTTGCATGCCCCTTTTATTAAGGATATCTATTTTCCTGGGGAACGATATAAAAAGTAAATAACTCTTGGTTTCTTGCAAGAACACCTTAAAACTTAGGATCATCTCGACAGGTTATCTGGTCCGTTACTCCGAAGAAAGGAGTCTATACTTATGAGGCCAGTTCAGCTTAAAAAGAACCAGTTGGGTTTTACTCTAATCGAATTACTGGTGGTAGTCACCATTATCGGTATTATTGCAACTATAGCCATTCCGAATTTATTAAATGCCACTCAAAGGGCTCGACAACGTAGAACCATGGGAGACATGAAAACCATCGCCAATGCCATAGCCCAATATCTTCAAGATAACAGTATCGTACCTCGGGGAGGTTCGGTAGGAACTACTGTTACAACTCCAAATACCAGTCTTAATAGTGCACTAATTCCTACCTATATAACGGCTATTCCAGATCGGGATGGCTGGGGTAATCCTTTTCGTTATATTGTATCGGCCAGAGACTCTTATACCCTTGAAAGTAGAGGACGAGACGGGATTAATAACATGAACGCAACAAGGAATGACCAAAATTGGGATCATGACCTCATGCTGAGCAATGGAATATTTATTGCCTCACCGGACTCCGGTACCTAGCCAATCTAAGGAAAAAGCAAAAAGGCAGATCCTGCACTTAGAGAGGATACTTTATTTCGTTTGGGGGAATTTAGAGGGTTACCTGCCAAATTCCCCTCTGGAAGAAGGTAGGGGGGGTTCAGACTGAAAATAAGGCTTTTCCCCTTCTTAGTGGGATGTGGAAGGAGTTGCCCCTACAGTTTATGAGATGTTTCAACGTAGA
>JAUQPW010000144.1 GCA_030550175.1 bacterium | reverse complement strand
TAACACCTGTTGGGTGTGGGGGGTGTGGTTGTGGTTTTTTTTGGGTTTGGTGTTTTTGGTCTTAACACCCACCCACAAAATTACAACCCCCCCACACCCCTTCAGGTTAAGGTTACAGAATATCTGTAGCGATTTTAACTTTATCTCCTTCTTTTATAAACCTTTGCCCTGAGGTTATCACCTGTTCACCTTCTTGGATACCTCGAACCACCTCAATAAGCCCATCCATGGAAAGACCGACCTCAATAAGGCGTTTCCGAACTATAAAATCAGAATCAATCACAAATACCGTAGATGGATCCGCCGGATGGATAAAGGCTGTTTTCGGAATAACGGGGGCCAATCGTTTATTTTGAAATCGGGCATGGGCAAATACCCCGGGCTTGAGCGCTAAATTCGGGTTTGAAATTTTAACATGCACTTTCAACTTTGGCTTCGATGAGTTCCGTTCGATCTTAATCACAGTCCCCTCTAAAACAACTTCTGCAGGATCCTCTACTACAATGCGAGCCGGCTGACCGATATAAAGAGAAGGATTTAACTCTGAGCCAATTCCTGCTATCACCACAGCAGGGTCGACAACACCCAGGGTTAAAAGGTTACGGGAAGAGCTTTCATACGGAGTAATCACTTCTCCGGGGTGGACATTTTGCTCGATTACGATTCCACGGGCCGGTGCCTTTACGGTGGTATGGGTCAGGTTGTACTGGATTTGAGCTCGTCTGGCAAAAGCGGTGGTATAATCGGCTTCGGCTGCTGCCAGCTCGGCCCGAGTGGCTGCTTCCTCATTTTTTAATTGATTTTGGGCTTTTACAAGATTTTCCAGGGCCCGGGTATAGGCAAGTTCTGCTGCAGCCTGTTCGGATCGGTTCAGTACCTTTTCATTGGCTATGGCATTCCGGGCTTTGACTACGGCTTCCAAGGCCAACTTATAAATCGCTTCTGCCGATGTTACCATAGATTGATTTATAACACTTTCCTGGGTTAAGGCCTTTTTAGCTTTAATAAAAGCTTCTAATATCCGCCGGTTGTTAAATTCTGCGGGAGCAGGTTCTGAAGATTTGAAAATCTCCCCGGTACGGATACTACGAAGGACTTCTTCAGCTTGTTGAAAGGCTGCAACCAACTCTCCATGCCGGGCTTCCTGGATTTTTTTGATCTCCTCCAGTCTGGCCTTTGCACTTTCTACTTCCCCTTCTGCCCGATGAACTGCTGCAACCCTTTCTTCATGACGCGCTACCTGGGTCTTCTGAATCTCCTCTAACCTCGCCTTTGCGCTTTTTACCTCATTCTCTGCCTGCTTTAGCTCCAGCATCAACAGAGCCGGGTCTAACTCCAGGAGAACCTGACCCTCCTCAACATAATCGCCCAGATCTACATAAAGTGCTGCAATCTTGGCTCCCGGAATAGGTGTTTTAACATGCACGTGCAAGGAAGGTTGAACTTCTATATCTGTATTTATTTCCTGGACTAACTCTGCCACTTTAACGGGTTGAACCTGAACCGAGGTGAGAGAGCCAATGTTTATAGAACTCTGAGCCTGGGAGTAGGAGTTCAAGAAGTAAATCAAGAAACCTAAAAAGCCGAAGAAAATTAAAAAACCTGTAATCAAAATTTTTCGGATTCGGGCTATTCTAAGCCTCTGTCTTTTTAAAACTAGATAATATTTTGGCTCCATAACCTGTCCTAAAAAGGGAATAGGAGGTACCCCTGGGATTGCTTACCTGTAATTCCAGGATGGGTCGAGTCACCCCCTACCTCCCTTGTTTTTGGGTTTATAAAAAAGCCTTTCTAAACTCCTTTTGCTTATAGAATATTAACTTACTTTTGTCAATAAAAATTTCATTAAGCCTAATTTCTAATTTACGAAAATTAATTAAACAAAAATCAACTGGAACTCATGGGAGAGGTATTTAAAATAATCTTATTCTCTGGTATGGGAAGGAGAAATCGGAGGAAAAGAATTCTTTAACAGGAAGGTTGCCCGGGAAGGAGGCTACCTTTCAGATTCCCTACAAGACAAAAATCTCTCATTCCCAGGTAGAACCCGAGAATGAGAGACAGGGATGGATTTATTCTATAAATCGAACCTTAATACCTCGATGTTCCAGGTCTGTCAAAGCTTTTCGGACCGAGTCTTGGATGACCCTATCCAGACTATATCTTACCTGGCTTAAAAGCAGCTCTTTGACCTGGTCTCGAATGTAATCTTTATCCAGTTCGATATTGAGCTTTTCTTCCAGCATCCTGAGGGATATAATAAACCCATCCATAATATTAGTAAACTCAGGAAAGATGCACTGTTCAAGCTCGTAATTATTATACTCAGATTGCAACCTTAGGGTAATCTCACCACTCATAAGATCTCCTTTTCACATGTAGGCGCAGCCCTAAGGGAATACCTATGGGACTGTTTCTACAAAAAACAACTTTTAAGAAATATTCCTTTATTATTTAGATAAAAATTAATCATCCCAGTTCCTACCCACATGAATATCTACCTTAATAGGTACAGACAGTTCCAGAACTGTTTCCATACCTTCCTTAATCAGGGGTTTAACCAGTTCGACCTGGTTTTCAGGTACTTCAAAGACCAATTCATCGTGAACCTGTAAAATCATTTTAACTTCCGGAAATTTCTCTTTTAACTGCCGGTGGATTCGGATCATGGCAAGCTTAATCATATCGGCAGCGGTCCCCTGAATAGGGGTATTGGTAGCAGTTCGCTCCCCAAATTGCCGGGTATTCCAATCTTTGCTTTTAATTTCCGGGATATATCGAATTCGATTGAGCAAGGTCGTCACATAGCCTTCGGTCCGGGCCTTTTCGATCATTTTATCCAGATATCTTTTAACCCCTACATACCGGGCGAAATAGTTATTAATATACTGTTGAGCTTCCTTAGTGGAAATTCCTAAATCTTTAGAGAGGCTGAAACTTCCGATTCCATAAATAATTCCGAAATTGACGGCCTTTGCTTTTCGACGGAGTTCCGGAGTCATCTTATAGGGATCTTTAACACCCAGGACTTCGATGGCCGTTCGGGTATGAATATCTTCATCCCGGCGGAAGGCCTCAATCAGTTTTTCATCTCCGGAAAGATGGGCTAAAATCCTCAATTCGATTTGAGAATAGTCTGCTGACAGGAGAAGATACCCATCGGCGGGAATGAATGCCTGGCGGATACGGCGACCGATAGGAGTCCGAATGGGAATATTTTGTAAGTTGGGATCACTACTGCTTAAACGGCCTGTAGCCGTCACAGTTTGGTTGTACGAGGTATGAATTCTCCCTGTCTGAGGGTGGACCATCTTCGGAAGAGCATCCACATAGGTAGATTTGAGCTTAGAGAGTTGTCGATACTCTAAAATTTTGGAAGGGAGGGGATGCCCCTTGGCCAACTCTTCCAGTACATCGACATCGGTCGAGTATCCGGTTTTAGTTTTCCGAATGACCGGAAGTTTTAACTTCTCAAAAAGGATTTCTCCCAGTTGTTTCGGGGAATTCACGTTAAATTCAACACCGGCCAGGGCATAAATCTCTGAACTGAGTCGATCCAGCTCACGGTCCAGCTCTTGGGATAAGGCCGAAAGAAGGTTTAGATCGATTCGTACCCCATTCCGCTCCATCTGAGCCAAAACCTCAACCAGGGGCATTTCCACCTGGTAGAAAAGTTTCTCCAAATTTTTCTGTTGCAATTGGAGGCGTAGGTGTTGAGTCAACTGGAATACCAGATCCGCATCTTCACAACTGTAACAGGCCACCTGATCTATAGGGGCCTGATCCATGGTAATCGCCTTAACCCCAGAACCGACAACCTGTTTATAGGTCAAATTCCGTTTATACCCCAGATACTCCAGGGTGATATCTTCCAGATTATGGGTATGGCGGGAGGGGTTAAGGAGATAAGAAGCAATCATGGTATCAAAATCCAGTCCTTGAAGATCGATCCCATAATTGGCGAGAACGATCTTATCATACTTCATATTCTGGCCGTATTTAGCAATTCGGGCATCTTCCAAGATTGGCTTCAACTTCGTAAGAACCTCTTTCAGATCCAGTTGAGCCGGGCTGTTTTCAGAGGTATGGCCTACCGGAATGTAGAAAGCCTGGTTGGGCTTTACTGAGAAAGAAATACCCACCAGTTTCGCCCACATAGGTTCCGGATGGGTTGTTTCGGTATCTATGGCAAATCCTTTGGAAGCCTTCAAGGTATCGATCACGTTATCTAATTGGGAGTGGTATAAAACAGTTATATACTCCTTGGAAGGGTTATTTTCAATTTTCTCTTCGGGTGCCATCTCTTTCAAGATACTTTGGAACTCTAATTCTTGAAGGAGAGGAATTAATTCCGCCCGATTAGGTTCGGAGAGACGAAACTCTTCTAGGTTCCATTCCACAGGAACATGGGTATTTAAAGTCACCAATTCTTTACTTTTTAAAGCCACCTCACCGTATTGCTTTAAATTTTCTCGTTGTCTGGCATTCTTGATTTTATCAACGTTTCGGAGAAGTTCTTCCACAGAACCAAATTCCTGGATAAGCTTACCTGCAGTCTTTTCCCCAATACCCGGGACTCCTGGAACATTATCGCTCTGATCTCCCATCAATCCCAAAACGTCTGGAATTTTCTCAGGTTTAACGCCATATCGTTCTTTGACCTTTTCCACATCATAAAGGACCCGGTGACCCATACGTTCACTTACGACCTGGATTTTATCTGAGACCAATTGGAGGAAATCTTTGTCCGGGCTGAAGATGATAGTACGAATTCCCATCTGTTCAGCTTTTTTGGCCAGTGTCCCGATCACATCATCCGCTTCATACCCCGGGATTTCCAGGATAGGAATATTAAGGGCCCGGATAAATCTCTTGATATAGGGAATCTGCTGGACGAGATCTGAAGGCATTTTGGGACGTTGGGCTTTATAAGCCGTAAACAATTCATGTCGAAACGTAGGGGCCGCCGCATCGAAAACAACAGCCATATATTCAGGTTTCTCCTCTTTAAGAAGTTTCAGAATGATTCGGGAAAAGCCTAAAATAGCCCAGGTAGGGAGACCCGTTGAAGTAGACAGGGGGGCTTGAATGGCATAATAGAGCCGGTAAATACTAGAATTTCCATCTATGAGATATAAGGTTGGAGGTGAATCCATACTTAATTTATCCCACCTTTCGGAAGGAAAGTCAAGGATTTATTTGGGTGGAAAATACTTTAGGTGAGGACTCTGAAAAACGGGGTTGTGGGGCATACGCGCCAGAATAAGAGTGAGATCCAAGAAGGGCGCCCCTTCCTGACCTTCCCCCACTTTGCAGGGGAAGGAACGTCGAAGCGAAGTTCCCCCCTTTGTGAGACGGGGGAGGGACCGGGTGGGGGCGCCTTATCCTGGCGTGTATGGAGTTGTGGGAAGTTGGTATTTGAACTGGCTGCCGAGGAAGAGTCTATCTTACCAGGCAACAACCGGGTTACCCGGTGATCCGGTAGCCCCTACTAATTTAAGGGGTGACCAGGCAAATAAAAATTCATAGGCCTTTTCCTTGGATAACACCTCCAGATCCAGGTTTTCGAAATTACCTATTCCCCGACGGGTTATCAGATTCATGTGGCAATAGGCAAAGGGTTCTGGAGAAGGATTTTTTGCAAAATCATAAGGCTCCAATCCCCAGGTATCAGAACCGATCATGGAAATCTTTTTGCTCGCCAGGTAGTCGCATACCTCTGGAGCTACCCCCGGTTCTCCGGAACCGTATTCGGCATTAGCCTTGGCCATATCGGCTGGAGAAACTTTATCCGAGGGTCTTATTCCATCTGCATCCATATATCCCTTCCATAATTGTATCCAACCTGTGCGTACCAGCACCACATCTCCTTGGGTCGGTTCACCAATCCCTTGTTTCTGTAAAGCTGCTTTGAAATCGGCCATGGTAATGGCATAACCCTTTTCTAATCGCTCGACCCCTTTTAAGGCAGGAATGTCAACGAGAATGCCTCGGGTAAAGTAACCTTTATGGGCAATGGTCTCTATACCGTCATATTTTAATCCACGACCGTTGAAGGTATCCTGTAAACGATGGCCGTTATACATATAATCTCCATCTTTCCAGCCCGGGACCCCTTGAATCCGAATCATGGGATGACCAATACTGTCAAATTGGGTACCGACCTGGCCGATTTCCGCAACCAGAAACTCATCATTGAAGGTCATCTTAAATTGATCCCCTTGCCACTTAAGGGGACCATGAAGCGGATTTCCGCCGCCAGGAATGGATAAAGCATAAGTACGACCGGGTACTAAAGGCATACCATTATGATAAGGCATTCCGATGGTAATGGATTTTCCTTGTTTAACCAGTTTCGCCGCTTCAATCCTCTTCTGGGGGGTAATATAATTGGTCGCACCCGCCTGATCATCAGGGCCAAACTCGCTGGGCCACCACTTTTCATCCACCGGATTGTTGGCTGCTAGGGCACGGTCAGACATGGAACTAAATAGAAAGGTAACAACTAGGAGAGAAATCACGAAAATAGCTTTCATAATTCTCATACCTCAACCTCCTAATAAAAGGAATTAAGATAGACTTCCAACCTCCGCATTGTTTCTTTACGGGAGTAAGTCTACCTGGTAAAGGTTCCTGTTATTTAATCCTACCTATTATTTATAAGAAGACTCTTTTCAGTAATCATAACTTCAGATGAAACAGTAAAGTTTTGTAAGTTGCCATCACCCCCTTTCGGGGATCCGTTTTTACTCGGGAAATTTTTTAAAAGATCAACCTCTCAAATTGAAATGCTTTGCGTTTGGTGTCAACTATAAAGTTATTTTCTCTGAATAATTTGATCTCTCAATTTCCCAAGAAGGTACCCTTGGTTACTTTCTACTTGCCATATTACGATTTTTATATTCGTAATACTCTTCCCTGTCAACTCTAAACTTTCATTCTTTTATCTTTTTTTTCATGGGAGTAGGTATCTTTGTTCTACGAAAGGAGGAACAAGAAATCCTCTTTGGAGGAATTTTGTCGTTGTTCTTTTTAAATGAACGGCGATAAAGGAAACCGGATAAAGGTATCTTAGAACCAAACTCTACCGGGCAGGGAAAGTTTTGATGGGAGAAAAGACGGTCATCAGAAGATTGGAGCCGGGGGCGTCCCCGGCTCCTGTAAAGAATAGATGTCTTACCAGACAACAATTGGATTACCCGGAGATCCTGTAGCACCAACTAATTTGAGAGGAGCCCAGGAAAACAGGAACTCGTAGACTTTTTCTTTGGACAACCCTTCCATGTCGATATTCTCGAAAATAGAGATCCCACGTCGAAGGGTCAGGTTAACATGGCAGGGAGCAAAGGGTTCCGGAGAAGGATTTTTGGCAAAATCGAAAGGCTCTACAGATCCCTGATCTACCAGCATCATAGAGATTTTTCTGCTTGCCAGGTACTCACAGAGTTCTGGAGAAACTCCCGGTTCGCCAGAGCCGAATTCAGCATTAGCCTTTGCCACCTCAGCGGGGCTACCTTTAATTCTTAATCCTTTTTCATCCAGGTAGCTTTTCCATAATTGGATCCAACCGGTACGGATAAGCACAACATCGCCCTGGGTTGCATCTCCAATTCCTTCCTTTTGTAAGGCTGCCTTATAATCATCCACCGTAATGGCATAGCCTTTTTCCAATCGAGCTACCCCTTTTACCATGGGAACATCGATGAGAATACCCCGGGTAAAGTAACCGATAGTGGCTGCATGCTCAACCCCATTTACCTGTAATCCACGGGCGTTGGGATAGTCTTCCAACCGACGTTTATTGTACATGTAGTTCCCATCTTTCCAACCTTCTACACCCTGGATACGCATCATGGGATGACCCAAACCATCATACTGGGTTCCAACTTGCCCAATCTCGGCGGTCACAATTTCATCATTAAAAGTCTCCTTGAACTTATCGCCTTGCCAATTCAGAGGACCATGGAGGGGCTGCCCGGCACCTGGAATCATCAAAGTATAGGTACGACCGGGAATCAGGGGCATACCTTGTTGATAAGGCATACCAATGGTAAGTGATTTTCCCTGCTTAACCAGTTTTGCTGCTTCAATCCTCTTCTGGGGGGTGATATAATTGACCGCACCCGCCTGATCATCGGGACCAAACTCGCTGGGCCACCACTTTTCGTCCACCGGATTGTTAGCCGCCTTAACCCCTACCGACATGAAACCTGCTATTCCTACAATGGTTATGGCAAAAATCATCGCTAAACTCGTCATTCTTCTCATAAAAGGTCTCCTGGTTATTGGAAATAGTTTGTCAACAAATACCACTTCCCTTCTCAAGGGTGGGAAATTCATTTGTTAACACCCTTTCCTCTTCAAAGATCAAAGGAACTAGAATCTCTCTTTCTGAAGGATTATGACCTGATAATTCAAAAACACCGGTTTATGAGCTTCTATCACCTCCTTTTGGAAATCGTTTCTCAAGCAGGATATCTGACAGATCGTATATAGCATTGACATAACCTATTTCTGATGTCAATGATAAATTCTATTTTGTATTTGAAAATTTAAGACTTTCTTCTGACCGGCTAAGGACTTTGAAAGGCAGGTTTTTGGAGTCAGGTTATATTCTGTCTTATTAAAGGGCTCAAAGCAACGAGGAAGGGATTTTCCTTGAAATGACTCTAAAAAACTTATCCTTATCAGGAGCTAAGGAGGATTTACAGGAGTGACTTTAAAAGCTACTACCCTGTAAAGTTAATTCTGTATAGTTCTCTGCCCTCACCCCCGGCCCCTCTCCCGAAGCTTGGGGAGAGGGGTGTAGGGGTGAGGGCAAAATGGTTATCCAAATTTAACTTTACAAAGTAC
>JAUQPW010000039.1 GCA_030550175.1 bacterium | reverse complement strand
GTAGGGGGGGGGGGATGAAGGTAGGGGAGTGCGGAAGTGTGGAAGTATGGGAGTGGGGGAGTATAAGAGGGTATACCCCTATACTCCTATACCCCCATACTCCCATACCTTTATCTCTCCACACTCCCACGCTGATTCATCATCTAGCGGATCAGGGACAACATGTGCGGACTTTGTGGGTATGTTGGAATTAAAGAAGAAGGACTTTTGGAAAGTATGACAGAGGCTCTACACCATCGGGGACCCGATAGTGTGGGTTACTTTAAGGCCGATGGGGTCGGTCTGGGACATCGTAGATTAAGTATCATCGATGTGGCGGGGGGTCAGCAACCCATGGAAAATGAAGATGGGTCCCTGGTCCTGGTCTATAACGGGGAGATTTATAATTATCAACCTCTTCGTGAAGAATTGTTACGGCGAGGGCATCCCTTTCGAACGAAATCGGATTCTGAAGTCATTTTGCACCTTTATGAGGAATCAGGTCCGGAATGTCTACAACGATTGAATGGAATCTTTGCCATTGCCATTTATGACAAGAAAAAACGGCAACTGTTCCTGGCTCGGGATCGATTCGGTGTAAAACCGCTCTATTACCTGCACATACCAGGCCGTTGTTTTTTGTTTGCATCCGAGTTCAAATCGATTCTCCATTATAAAGGGTTTGAACCTACACTGAATCCCCAAGCCATTCATGAATATCTGACCCTTCGTTATGTGCCGGGTCCCGGTGGGATGTTTAAAGAACTCCGGAAACTTCCGGCTGCACACTATGCCATCGTTCAGAACGGGCAGGTCACATTAAAGCAGTACTGGCAACCCGAACTGTTTAGTGGACCCTTCAAAGGTACGGAGGAAGAATATGTGGAGGGCTTTGCCGAGCATTTCGAGCGAAGTGTTCGCATGCAGTTAATTTCAGAAGTCCCGTTGGGAGTCTATTTAAGTGGAGGATTAGATTCCAGTGCAATTACAGCGGTAACAGCCAGGCTGGTTTCAAAACCGGTTCGTACGTTTACCGTAGGTTTTAACTACGAGCATGATGAGCTGGCCGAGGCGGCTGAAACCGCCAGACTTCTGGGATGTGAACACACCGAAATTGCCTGTCGGATCTCAGATATCGAATTACTCCCTAAGATTATCTATCATCTGGATGAACCCATTGGAGATCCCATCGTCATTCCCATGTATCAACTGGCGCATGAAGCAAAAAAGCAGGTTACGGTTATCTTGGCCGGTGAAGGGGCCGATGAAATATTGGGGGGATATCTGTTCCATAAAGCACTCCTGGCCGGTCATCAAATTACCCGTATCATCCCAGGTCCTATCCGGCGTGCCCTTCTATCCCCGGTCCTATCCATGATTCCGGCCGGACTACTTAACTTGGCCTTCAGCTACCCTGCCAGTTTAGGCCAGCGAGGTAAACTTAAGGTCCTGGATTTTCTTAACCTTCTAGAACCCTGGCAATTACCAGAAGCTTATAGCCATCTTATCTCCCTGTTTGATGCACGGGATACGGCGGAACTTTACACAGAAGATTTTAAAAAATCTATTCCTTTCTTCCCTAAGGTTCCAGATAAAGCCAGACCCTTCTCTGAGAGAGATTTAGAAATTCTGGAAAGTCCGGCGCCTTATCTGAACCGTATTATCCACTTACAGTTTTCCCACTGGCTTCCCGATGATATTCTTATGAAGCAGGACAAGATGTCAATGGCCCATGGTATCGAAGCCCGTGTTCCTTTTTTAGACCATGAATTGGTCGAGTATGTGCTCCGGTTACCTCCGTGGTTAAAAATTCGTTTGGGGAAATCTAAGTATATCCTGAGGCAATACGCCCGGCGAATTTTACCGAAAAAAATCACGTCTCGCCGGAAGATGCCTTTTTATGTCCCTATAGAGAAATATTTTTCCGAACCTAAATTCCAGGAGCTCATGCACGATACCCTTTCTGAAAAGTCAATCCGTATCCGTGGCATTCTACGACCGGAGGCCGTTTTGAAACTTCGTCAAGCCATGCATCACGGTGAATTCGTTTTTGTCAAACAAGTATTTAGCCTTATCGTCCTGGAGCTCTGGTTCCGAATGGCTGTGGACCGTCATGGTATTACCTAAACCCTTAAAGAAGGAGCTTAGAAGTCAGACCTGGGAGTGCAAGCGTTTCACTTTAAATCGGCGAGTAGTGAGTAGGACATAGCTGTTCTACCCTCACCCCTGACCCCTCTCCCGAAGCTTCGGGAGAGGGGTTACCTGGGAAGTTGGCCTGGAGATCTGCCGGTTCCCCTCTCCCACGCTGTGGGAGAGGGGTCAGGGGTGAGGGGACGAGACACCGCTTCCAGATAATAAAGCTTTCTGACTTCTGACTTCTGATTTCTGACTATGGATATTTCGGTCATTTGTCCATTTTACAACGAAGCAGACATTATTGAGCAGGCTATACGGCAACTCCTGGATCAACTCAAGCTATTGGACGGAGAATGGGAGTTAATCCTTGTTAATGATGGCTCCACGGACAATTCAGGTCAAATTGCCCAACAAATCGCCAAGGATTGCCCGAATTTGCACGTACTGGGTTATCCTTATAACCGCGGTCGTGGTTATGCCTTGCGAACGGGAATTGCGGCAGCCCAGGGTAATATTATCATAACCACCGAAATAGACCTGTCCTGGGGTGAGACCATCATCCGGGATCTCATAGGAGCGATGCAGAAATGGCCGGATGCCGACATGATTGTGGCCAGCCCAAATTTACCGGGAGGCGGTTATAAGAATGTTCCTTTTAAACGGGTATGGCTCAGTCGAATCGGTAATCGCATCATCCGAGCTTGTATGGCCAATGCCGCCACTATGAATACGGGTATGACCCGTGCCTATCGCCGGGAAGCAATCCAATCCCTGCCACTCTATGAAGATGGTAAAGAATTCCACCTGGAAGTCATGCTGAAAGCAATTGCATTTGGATTTAAAATCCGGGAGATACCGGCCATCCTGGAATGGAAGGAATATAAGCATCGAGGTCAGCGTATTGAGAGGAAGAGTTCCTCAAAAGTAAACAAACTAATCGTCTCCCATAGCCTGTTTAGTGTTCTCGCCAATCCCGTACGATATGTCTGGGCCATGAGTTTAATCTCCCTGCTCTTGGGAATTATCTCCTTTATCGGTGCGGTGGTTCTATTCTATTTGAGGATGGTATCAGCCTACACAGCTCTGACGAGCTTCTCCCTTATGATTCTGGCCATTCTCTTATTCGTTCTGGGAGTTGTGGTCAAGCAAGGTAACATGATTCAACGCGAACTCTGGATATTACAGCGTTACCAGCTCAGTCTCCTTCATAACCGGGATAGGGAGATTAAATAATAGTCCAGGAAGGATCCTGTTTGAGGCGTGGGGTTTTAGGATGCGGAGACACGGAGACACGGGGACGCGGAGAAATGTCCCCGCGTCCCCGTGTCTCCGTGTCTCAGATATAGTCCTTCGTAGATAAACCAAATCGATAACTTACTGAATTTACCAACACTTATGGATCGTTATTTACTTCTGATCGCAGTTTTGGCCTTGATACTCTATTTACCGGGTGTCTGGTGGGGTGCACCCCATGCCACGGGACCGGATCGGGTCCACTCCTGGGGAGTGGACGATGAAACACCATTAGGTCCCCTGGCAGAGGTTCATAATATTATTCAGCCCAAGCCTGATCGTAACCTCGGCTATCCCCTGATGTACTCTTTTTTGGTTGTAATAGCCTACTCGCCCTATCTCCTCTATCTATGGCTGACAAATAAGCTTACCACCCTCACGGCCGTATATCCTTATGGTCTGTTAGACCCGATAAGCACTTTGAAGATACTCAGTGGGATTGCCCATTTTGTTTCGGTGTTAATGGGTGTCGGAACGGTTGTCGCAGCCTATGACATAGGCCGTACAGTATGGGATCGACGGGTAGGGGTTCTTGCCGCCTTATTCGCCATGGCATCATTTCCCATGTTTTACTATGCTCGCACCGGTAACGTGGACGTACCGACATTGTTTTTCATTGCACTGGCTACAGCAGCCTTTACACGATGCCTTATCTATGGCCTTACGGTTCGGCGAGCCATAAGCTTGGGTATTTTTGTTGGCTTTGCTTTGGGGACCAAAGAATCCGCAGTCGGAGCCTTTCTGGCAATGCCGCCGGTCCTGTTGCTTCTCCATCGACAAGATGTAAAGAAGCTAGGGGGAGGATGGTCCTGGGCTTTCTGGAAGGCGCCCCTTGCCGGACTCCTGGCAGCCGTTTTAGCTTTGGGCATTGGAAGTGGTCTTTTTGTAGATCCGGAAAGATACTTTGCGCATATAAAGTATCTTAATAAGCGTATGGAAGACCTTTCCACGGGAGACCATCCGGTCGCTCTCACCTACCCTTATACCCTGGAAGGAAATCTCCAATACGCCAGGCAGATGGGTAAATACCTCGTCGATATCATGACACTACCCGGGCTTATATTGGCTACTTTGAGCGTCTTATGGGTTCTGTGGCGTGAGCCGAAGGCTGCCTGGTTGGCTTTACCGGCCTGTTCCTACCTAATTTTTATGTTCCTGTCGGTACGATCGGCCCAGATGCGTTATTTACTACCCATGGGATTTTTACTGGCTTTTTTCCCGGCGCGAACGGTAGTATACACCTGGGATTCTCCATCGCCTGGGACCCGACTAGTCTTTACGCTCTTTGTAGGGGGAATTCTCCTCACAGGACTTCTACAAGGAATAGAATTAACCTATGAAATGATCTATGATTCCCGTTATGCGGCGGGAACATGGTTAGAGTCACGTACAGAACCCGGCGATCTTATCCATTACTTTGGATCCTCTCAAAAGAATCCCCCCCTCAAACCCGGAGTTATTATGAAGACGGCTATCGGTTACTATGGCATGGATGCACGACCCCGGGTTGACGAAAAAGCCGTACAGGAGATCCTTCAGGAGTGGAAAGAAAAAAGACCCAAGTTTATTATCATAATGCCAGACCATACGAGTCCACCGGGAGTTCCTTATAGTCATACCTGTCCTCCTCAAATTTACGAAGGCTTGCTCAACGGTACCATAGGTTATCAGCAGGTCGCTTATTTCCAAACCCCGCCTTTGTTCCCATGGCTTCAACGACCTCCCCTGGATTATCCCACAGTCAACCCACCCATCCGTATTTTTCTTCGGGAAGATACAGATCATACCATTAAATTAAATCCAACCGTAACCTATCAAACCATCACAGGTTGGGAAGTCACAACGATTAAATCGGGTTTCTTCATACCCAATAGTCCCATGCATAAATATAAAGACAGGGTATATGATCTGGCCATCAATGAATTGGGCATTAACCGCGTGCGCTTAGAGATAACCAGTGGGCTTGAAAATCCTGTAGATTATGGAGCCGAACATGTAGCAGGACGTATGTCTTATAAAGACTGGGCAAAGGTCCGTTATCAGGTCATAAATGATAACGAGGATCCTTTTGTCATTAACCCAAACGGATTTCATTTCACGGAATTGGATGCCCGGGTGGATAATATGGTACTTCCTCTAAAACAGAGGTTGGAAGACAGGGGGGAAAAACTCTACATTAATCTTACCTATGTTGACTTCGGACCTTCCAAATTTAAACATAAAGATTTCCCGGAAGAATATGCCGAATTTATCTTAGCAACCTTTTTGCATCTCCAAGATAAATACGGCTGGGTACCCGATGCCGTAGAAGTAACCCTGGAACCTGAAAACTCTCGCTGGTCTGGAAAACAAATAGGTCAGGCCATGGTAGCGGCGGGTAATCGCCTTAAAGCTTATGGTTTCCATCCTAAATTCATTGCTCCCTCAAATACCAATATGGCGAAGGCTATTACCTGGTTCGATGAAATGATGCGCGTGCCGGGAGTCCGAGCTTATTTATCTGAGTTTTCCTATCATCGTTACGGTGGTGTGTCAGATACCAATCTTTATACCATCGCCAGCAGAGCCGAACAATATAAGATTAATACCGCCATGCTGGAACATATTGGGAGCGGATACGAGGATCTTCATAAAGATCTTAAAATAGGAAAAAATTCAGCCTGGGGACAATATACTTTAGCAGGACCCGGCGAAGATGCCGGAGGCCGTTATTTTTGGGTTGATGCAAGCAATCCCGACCATCCCATTGTAAATATGGGAAGCCGGGCCAGGTTCTTGCGCCAGTATTTTAAATATATTCGAAGCGGTGCCGTGAGAATACAGACAACAACTTACAGCAACATCTTCGATCCCCTGGCTTTTATTAATACCGATGGTAAATATGTAGTAGTGGTTAAAGCCACCGCCGGAGGTTCTTTTTCTATTCAAGGATTGCCCGCCGGTACTTATGGCATTAAATATACCACTTCCAATCAGTACGATGTGGACTGGCCCGATACTACCATTGCAGATAATCAAATAGTTCAGGCAAGTATTCCTGAACCCGGGGTCATCACTGTATATGCCAAATAGTTGTCTATCGTTCCTCCTCGCCGCCTCACCCCCAGTTCCCCCTCTCCTGAAGCTTCAGGAGAGGGGGAACTGGGGGGATGGGGGTGAGGATCGAGAACCTCTTCTCAAGATGGTGAAGGAAAACAAACAAAATCCAACAAACTATGAAAAGTAAACAACCGATCATGGCAAAGTCTGGCTTTATCGTGATTCTTCTCACGCTAATAGGTCTGATATTACGCTTCATAAACCTCAATCAGGGGCTCTGGTATGATGAAATCATAGCTCTGGTCCGGTTTATCCGGTTACCTCTGCGAGATCTTCTAACTACGTATACTTCAGAAAATCAACATATGCTTTACTCGGTACTCGCCCATCTCTCCATTGTAGAGTTTGGTGAACATATCTGGTCTCTTCGCTTACCGGCAGTTGTTTTTGGAGTTGCCAGTATTCCGGCACTTTATCTTTTGGGAAAAACCATAACCAGTAGATGGGAAGCCTTACTGGTCACCGCCCTGATGACGGTTTCTTATCACCATGTCTGGTTTTCCCAAAATGCACGGGGATATACGGGACTTCTTTTCTGGACTCTCCTGGGTACTTATCTTTTCCTTCGAGGTCTGCAACAGAATCGGATCAACCTCTGGATCGGATATGGGATAGCTATGGCCTTGGGAATTTATACGCATCTCACTATGGTTTTTGTACTCATGAGTCATGCCATTGTTTTCGTTTGGCAGCTTTACCCAGATAAGGACAAAAGGGGATTGGCAAAAACCGATTTGAAAATGCCCTTAATAGGATTTGGTTTAACCGGACTCTTCACGGCACTCCTGTATGCCCCGATTTTACCTCAGATGGTTGCCCATTTTGGAGGGGGTGGAACCATTCCATCTCAGTGGACAGAGGTTTTTTGGGCTATATCTGAAACGATTCGTGGTTTAAAAGTTGGCTTTGCCAAAGGAGTTCTGGGGGTTTTAGGACTCTTAGTAGCCGGTTTTTTCTTTACTTGTGGGCTTTGGAGTTATGCGAAAGAGAACCGAAAGGTATTTGCCCTGCTGGTTCTTCCCGGGATTCTCGGGGCTATTCCGTTAACGCTCCTGGAGCATAACATCTGGCCCCGATTCTTTTTTTATACCCTGGGCTTTATCCTTCTTATCGCCGTTCGTGGAGCCATGGTCGTGGGAAAATTAATCGCAGGACTAAGGGTCGGCCAGAATAGTGAGATATATGGCATGAAAATTGGGTCAACGATCATCGGTCTTCTCATTGGATTATCCATAGCTTCTTTACCCTTTGCCTATCAATATCCCAAACAGGATTATGAAGGAGCCATGAACTTTGTCGAGAAAGTACGGAAACCCTCGGACCCCGTGGTAACGGTGGGATTAGCTGCCGTTGTCTATGAGGAGTATTATAAAAAAAATTGGGAAGCCATCACCACCGTCGAGCAGTTAAATCAAATTCGCGCACAGGCTCCGGAGACCTGGTTAATTTATGCTTTTCCCATCTTTGTAGAATCTCGATACCCCGAAGTTATGGCTGCCATTCTTAAAGATTTTACCCCGGTTAAAATATTTCCGGGTACCCTCGGAGGGGGGGAAATTTACGTTTGCAAATCCAATAAGGTCAGCTAAAGTATTTTAAGCTTTTAAGTGTACTAAAGTGCCTGAAGTTAAAGAAACTTCCAACGCTTTGGCTCACTTCAGGCACTTTAACCTGCCTTAGACACGTTGGTACACTTTAATTATGCAAAAAGATTCTCTGAAAAGTAAAGATTCTGATCAGGAGGCTACGGTCTGTATCGTGATTCCTGCTTATAATGAGGAGAAAGCGATTGCAGAACAGATTCAGAAAGTTCGATCTGTTATGGACCAGACCGACTGGCGTTACCAGATTATTGTCGTGGACGATGGATCTACGGATCGCACGGCAGACGAAGCAAGCAAGTACGAGGTACAACTGATCCGACTCCCCAGGAACCGCGGGTATGGCGCTGCGCTTAAGGCCGGTATTTCGGCTGCCCAATCCGATTACGTGGTTATTATCGATGCAGATGGTACTTATCCCGCCGAGGCGATTCCGGAACTCCTGACCAAGGTTCCCCAATATGATATGGTCGTTGGAGCAAGGATAGGCCCCAATGTCCAGATTCCCTCCCTTCGAAAACCGGCTAAATGGTTCCTTACAAAATTGGCCAGTTATTTGGCAGAACAGCCTATACCCGATCTTAACTCAGGTCTGCGGGTTATGAAGAAGGCCGTGGTAGAGCAGTTTTATTATATCTTGCCCTCGGGTTTTTCGTTCACCACCACCATTACCCTGGCCCTTCTTTGTAATGATTACCTGGTATACTACCACCCCATTGAATATTATCGCCGAGTCGGACAATCCAAGATCCGACCCGTTGATACGTACCACTTCTCACTCCTTATTGTACGAACCATTGTTTATTTCAATCCCTTACGGGTTTTTCTACCCCTGGGCCTGATACTTTTTTTAATCGGAGTTGCCAAGTTTATTTATGATCTGTTTCTTGAAAATCTATCTGAAACGGCTGTAACAGGATTTTTAGGAGCTTTCATTGTCTGGGCCTTAGGCCTTCTGGCGGATCAAATCGCAAAAGTCGGACTGGGTTCAAGGTTGAAACGATAAAACTTATTATGGGTGCTTTTCCTTCCAAAATATGGCAGAAACCTTCCACACGAATTATTATCAGCTTATCCCTTCTTGGGTTTCTGTTGGCAAAATTGCCCCTTTCTGACCTCTGGCAGGCTATTCGGCAGGTTTCGCCCGGGCTATGGATATTTTCAGTCATTGTGTTTATGATGGGGCATATGCTGGGGGTGGTTAAATGGAGCCTTCTGATTAACATGGGAAAAAACAAGCTTCCTTTCCTCGTTGCAGCCCGTTGTTACTTTGCCGGACTGTTTGCAAATCTTTGCCTACCTTCGATCGCAGGAGGAGACATTGTTCGTGCAGCTATGGCCATGGGATCTCCCAATGGAAAGGCAGAAGGTCCCTCTTCAGAAGCCATTCTTTTGGGAAGTGTTTTAGACCGATTTTTGGATATAGCTTCCCTGGCATTTCTGATGTTTTTAGGTATCTGGTCAGCACCCGGAGCTGTAACAACGGAAGATCGTAGGGTTCTTTCCTGGGCTTTATTTTTCTTGTTCAGCTTTGCCCTTTGCACCCTGCTTTTCCTCCTCCTTCCACTCCCGAAAGGCCTACCTGTTCGACTGGGCTTGTGGGTTACTCACTGTCGTCAAATCATCCGGCATTTGTTCAAAAATCCGGAGCGGGCCCTTGTCGGATTCAGTATAGCTACCTTTGTTCAAGGAGCCTTTGTTCTGCTAGCCGCCACTTTGGGAGCAGCCTGTGGCATTCACCTGGCTAGATCGATTTGGTTTCTCATCTGGCCTTTGTCGAAACTGGTAGCTTCGCTACCCATCAGTATGGGTGGTCTGGGGGTTCGTGAGGTGGCCCTTGCAACCCTGTTGGGGCGATTTGGGATCCCGGCCTCCAGTTCTGTAGGATTAGGTCTGCTCTGGCAAACCATCCTGGTCGCCGGAGGTGGAATAGGAGGACTCCTCTACCTTCTCTTGAAGAGAAATACTTCAAGGTCAGATATTCGGGTGGCCTGGAGTATTTCCCATAAAAAAACGGCCAATAGCAAATAGCTGGTAGTGAGTAGTAAATCACCATTTACCACTTACCACTCAACAATATGACGGATATGACAAAGTCAAAACCTCAGATCGTTATCTTAGGGGCCGGACCTGCCGGGTTAGGGGCTGCGTTCCAGTTAGCACGACACAAAAAAGCCCGGGTTACGGTATTGGAACAACGGGATCGGGTGGGTGGAAATGCCGGTAGTTTTGAAGTGGAAGGATTGTATCTGGATTACGGAAGTCACCGCCTTCATCCGGCCTGTGACCCGGCAATACTCCAAGACCTTCAACAGTTGCTGGGAGATGATTTGTTGCTTCGACCTCGACATGGTCGTATCCGTCTAAAAAACAGATGGATTCACTTTCCCCTTAAACCCCTGGATCTTCTCATGAAGTTGCCACCAGAATTTGCCCTGGGTGTCCTGACCGATGCACTCCTGAAAATTATGCCCCCATCAAAGGAAAAACCCGATCAGAATGAAACATTTGCTTCCCTGCTGGAGGGTCAGTTGGGTAAAACCATCTGTCGGGATTTCTACTTCCCCTATGCCTGCAAGATCTGGGGAATAGCTCCCGAGGAAATATCCGACGTTCAGGCCAGGCGAAGGATCGCTGCAAACTCTTTGGGAAAGATGTTTAAGAAAGTTTTTTCAAAGTTACAATGGAATTCCTCCCCATCCACGGGGAGGGAAGGTGGCCGCCCGTATTTCTATTATCCCAGACGGGGTTACGGTCAGATATCCGAAGCCCTCTCCCAGGCAGCTATCCGGGAAGGGGCCGAAATTGTCCTCACTGCCAGAGTGCAACAGGTACAATGGGAAAGAGATCGGGTTAAGGCCGTCACCTATGAAGACCCCTCGATCCGACATACTGTACAGGCTGATTACATCTGGTCTACCCTTCCTCTAAATATACTTATCCAAAGCCTGCAACCCAGGCCTGAGGAAGAAGTCATTCTGGCTGCGAAAAAAATTAAGTTTAGAGCCATGATCCTCGTATATCTGATCCTGGAACAGGATCGATTCAGTGAATTCGATGCCCACTATTTTCCAGAACCGGAAATTCCTATTACGCGGATTTCCGAACCTAAAAATTATAACAACGCGGTGGAACCTGTCGGTCTGACAGCTTTATGTGCCGAATTACCCTGTGAAACCTCCCAGGAGGTTTGGGGGATGAAAGATGAAGACCTGGGTCGAATGGTCCTGGAAGCCTTGAGTACCGCAAAGATACCTGTTACGGCTCCTATTCGGCAGGTATTCACACGTCGAATTCAATATGCTTATCCCATCTATCAAAAAGGTTTTGAGAAGTATTTTCAACTTCTGGATCATTACCTTGAAGGCATCGGAGGCTTATTAACCTTTGGCCGTCAAGGATTGTTTGCCCATGACAATACCCATCATGCCTTATACATGGCTTATTCAGCCGTCGACTGTCTAAATGAACAGGGTGATTTTGACCATGAAAAATGGCGACGGTATCGAAATATTTTTGAAACCCACGTGGTAGAGGATTAAAAATAGAGGAGAAAGTGAGATGAAAACCTCGCAAATTCTTAAGGATTTGTTGGCAAAAGTAAGTCTGGCCCTCATGAGTCTGATAATTTTTTTTATTGTCTTAGAACTGGGATTTCGTGGAATCGAAGGGTTAAGCAACTGGAGGCACAAGTCCTCTAAACCCTGGGCCATCTACGATGAAGACCTCTTATACCGACCACGGCCTGACTATGAAGATCTTAACTCAGATGGATTGAGAAATAGACCTATTGACCCTGTAAAAACAAAATTTAGACTTTTAATCCTGGGAGATTCCATCCCTTTTTATGGGGATAATCCTGAAGATACCTACGTAGGGCGGCTAGAAACCAACCTTAATAAAGACCCTGACCTTGTACCCATAGAGATCATCAATGCAGGGATAAAGGGTTATACCAATTACCAGGAACTTGTTTATTTAAAGAAATACGGACTAAAATTCAATCCCGATCTTGTTGGCGTAAGTTTTTGTTTAAATGACCTTCATAAATTTCTCCACCAGTTTAAGGTTGAAAATGGGGAAATCGTGAGTGATACCTATGAGTTTACGGAAGAAGCCGTTCACTCGGTGGACAGTATGGCTTACCAGCTTGCACGCAAAAGTCATTTTCTTGTATGGTTACGGCATAAGCTCAGTATATTTGAGAGCTTGATCGAACTGAAAACGCAGGAAGGCTTCACCTTTGATTATCGACCAGATTTTAGAACAGCCTGGAAGGACGAATCGTGGCCTCCCATTGAAAACCAACTGAAGGAGATGGTAGAACTCGGCAAAACCCATGGTTTTCGTGTATTTTTGGTTGTATTTCCGTTTGGTGAGCAGCTCCGGGAAGATTATCTGACACGAGATCGTGCTTATGTGACCAAACCCCAACAGAAGTTGAAAGCAATCTGTGAACGGCTGGGTATCCCTATGCTAAATTTATTTCCGGATATAGATCGAAAAAAACACCTCCTGGAAGATCAGATTCATTTAACCCGAGAGGGGAGAGAACTGGTGGCCGAGAAGATAGCCATGTTTCTTAAAAAGGAGCAGTTGGTTCCAACCCGTTCTATAATTTCCCAACAAAAATAGGAAGTATGGGAGTATGGGAGTATGGAGGTGTGGGAGTAGGGGGGGTGGGGAAGTACTCCCACACCTCCATACTCCCACACTCCGATCCGGGGAAGCAAAAATTTTTCATCATGCGATTTGGACTCATTGGATGTGGTGGGATTGGCTCATTACGGGCAGCAGCATTAAAGCAGGTGCCAGGATGCCGGCTAGAAGCCGTCAGTGATATTGATCTGGATCGAGCCCGGAGGGTTTCTATCCATTACGGGGGCGTGGTAGTACCCGACTGGCGTTCTCTGATTCATCGGGAGGGAATGGAAGCCGTCATTATCTCGACACCCCCGCACCTCCACGCCGAGATGTGCAGGGAAGCACTGAAAGCGGGTAAGCATGTGCTCTGTGAGAAGCCCCTGGCCCGAACGCCCGATGAATGTCAGAGTATTCTCGAAGTAGAAAAGCAGAGTGGTCGGTTCTTGGCCACAGGATTTAATTATCGCTTCTATCCCTCTATTCAGAAAGCACGCAAGCTTCTGGACAGCGGAATAATTGGTACGCTGGATCATATTCGTAGTTATACGGGATATTCTGCTGCAGAACACAACCAATCCTGGTTGCATGAGAGCGAAATTATGGGAGGGGGAGCCCTTCGGGACAATGGCATTCATCTCATCGACCTGACTTGCTATTTTCTTGGGGAAGTAGCAGAAGTCAAGGGATTTGCTACCAATGGGGTATGGGAGTTCAAGGGCTGTGAAGATAATGGCTTTGCCCTCCTTCGCAGTACCACCGGAAAGATCGCTTCTCTTCAGGCAAGCTGGACGGAATGGAGAGGATATCGTCTTTCAATTGAAATTTACGGAACCCGAGGCTGTATTCGGACCCGATGTTTCCCTATGTTAACTCAAGTTCTTTGGTCCCCGGAACGTGGGGGGTCTATGCGGCGAAAAACTTACTTCTTTCCCCTAACTTTTATCCAGGAATATCTCCGTTCGTACCGTTGGATCGTGATTCAGAGCTTTATTCAGGAGTTTCAAGCCTTTTCCCGGGCGATCCGGGGTGAACGAACAGAATTAGCCACCGGCCATGATGGTTTAAGAGCCGTGGAGATAGCCTATGCGGCGTCTCATACTTTCCTGAAAGGGAAATTCTAAATTCTTTAGGCTTTCCAGCCGGGCAGCCAAAAACTATGCCTTGTGGTGATTCCATCACCTCCGGCTCCCATAGCGCCAGGATAAGAAGGTTAGCCCCGGCGGGGCGACCTGTTTAATGGATACTGCCAGAGAGCTTGAAAAATCCTGAATTTCTGAATTCCTCGATTTTCGTCGGGGGTTACCAACTGTTCTCCCCTGACGGGTTTTTCAGCTTATCCTGGTGCGTATGGAGCGAAGGGGTGAGGTAGACGGTCGCACTTCCAGTTAAGTCTTATCCTGGTACGTATGCCCACAAAGGGAGAGGGAAAAAACACCGGCCAGAAGCCCTGGTTACAATGGCCAGGGTGGTTTCTTTGGAGTAGTGGAATTGCCTTGCTGGGACTTGAACTTATTGCCAGGGTGTGGGTTGCCTGGTATTGGCCTGCAGAGAAGGTATTCCAACTTACGCATCATACGGAAAATCGGGGTCGCTTTACAGGCCATCCCATCCTGGGATATACTCTGAGACCGAATTTTCATTCCGGTCGATTCTCGCATAACAGCTATGGTTTCCGGGGTCCTTCCTTTTCCATTGAAAAACCGCCGGGAACCTTGCGAATTGTACTGATGGGTGCATCAACCACTTATGGAGTTGCTGTGAGTGATGAGGAAACTTCTGCAGTTCAATTGGAAAACCGCCTGCATACCTTGCTTCCAGGTCGTCGAGTTGAGGTATTGAATGCCGGTGTGCCTGGCTGGAACTCCAGAGAAACCTTAATTAACCTCCGTCTACGGGTGCTAACTCTACATCCAGATATCATTGTGATTGTCGATGGTCGGAATGAAGTGTTCCCTCAACTATTTAACAATTACCAGGAGGACTATAGTCACTATCGTAAGGTGGGATATCAATTCCGTAATAGTAACTATACCTATAAATTACTCTTTCGGGTCTCGCACCTGTTTATGCTTGTTACAACACCGGGCCGGGGACGATTCGGATTCTCTCAACGTGAGGAAAACCCGGCTTATGGATCCATTAGATATGAAAATCTTCCCACAGATGAGGAATTATTGCAAAATGCAAGGGATTACCGGCGGACCGAAACCTTCCGTTATAACCTTGAGCAGGAGATTCAACTGACAAACGAACAAGGTGGTAAGGTTATCCTTTCTACGATTCCTTTCTATTCAAAAGGATATAGCTCTGATGTCCTGAGAGGAAACCGACGTACGTTACCGGTGATTTCGAATTGGGTGGCCGGGAACAATGAAATTACGAAATCGGTTGCCAGGAAGTGGGGGGTTGCCCTGGTAGATGCCAATGCAACCCTTTCACAACCGGAATTCCTCGTGGATGATTGCCATTTTAACCCAAGAGGAGAACAGGCATTTGCAGATTTGATCCTGGATGCTGTTAAATCCATTATGGCAACGCATTAAATCTTCTTCTGAATCCTGTGTATCATAAATCCGGCAGGCAAATAGCTACCTGCCGACAGGCAGGGAAGAATTGCTTACAACGCGTGTCATCCATCTTTATTTCTGAGAATAGGATCTAAATTACAATTTAAATAGAAGGAGATGAAACGGAGAACTTTATATCAAATTCATAAATGGTTAGGAATTATGGGGGGCTTGTTCCTTTTAGTACAGGCCGTGAGTGGTATTTCCTTGATTTTACCTTCTCTATCGCCAATGTGGTCGCCGCGTGAATGGACGCTAAAACCGACAGATCTCCAGGATATTACCCTGTCCCCTACGGAGGCTGTGACTACGGTTCTGGCCAACCTTCCGGGGACCTCTCTGGAAGTGGAAAGGGTCACCTTAAAGCGGATCTTGAATTTAATTGTCTATGAGGTCTCGGTGAAAGCTTATGGTCCCCGAATCGTTGACGCCCGGTCCGGTCAAATATTTACCATGACCCCCGAGCTTGCCGAGCAGATTGCCCGAGACGCTTTTCCTTCAGAGAGCCGGGTTTATCGAATCGAACGTATTGATCGGCATGACTTTTCTTATATTGCAGGGCCATTACCTGTGTACCGAATTGCATTCGAGGATGATCCTTCTGTTCTTTATCATGTTTCTATGACCGATGGGAAAGTCGTTCGTAGAGATCGCTTAAATCGGATGAGGGCCATCATCGAAAGGTTCCACTTTTTCGAAGAATTCAAATTCCTTACAGAGGAAAAGAGAATCCTGAAAATTCTACCATCTCTGCTGGCCACAATAGGAATCCTGGCCGTCGGAGTTGGCTACTATCTGGCATTACCCAGGCGCTGGAGAATTGAAAAGACCAGGGGGTCAGATAGATGAATGAATCCTTTACGCTCCGAGGAGAGGGCTTTGAGCGTCGAGGCCGGAGGGCAAAGTTCCCCCGGTACTAAAAGCCGATGAGCTATTCGATTTTATTATTTTGCTAAATTAAATTTGATCCCCCTCTCCCGAAGCTTCGGGAGAGGGGCCGGGAGTGAGAGAAGAGAACCATGCGAATTAACTATAGACAAAGCACTCCTTTTTCTGGCTAAGAAAAACCATGGAAAACAATAATTCCTCAACATTCAAGTCAGCTCCGACCAGACCTGAATTAACAGTGGTAGTAGTTATTTTACAAGGGAAAAGCTACCTCATTCGTTGTCTAAAAGCATTAACCCGGCAAACAGGCGTACCGGCGTTTGAGATCCTTGTCCCCTATGATGAAAGTCTGGAAGATATAACTACGCTCCGTGCAGAATTTCCCAAGGTACAGTTCTTGAACCTCGAAGGACGTCGTACCTATGCAGAACTTCGGGCAATGGGCTTCCATTATGCACGTGGAAGGATAATAGCACTGACCGAGGATCACTGTATTCCAGATCCAGACTGGTGTGCCCGGATTCTAGAAACCCACCGGGGTCCTTATGCTGCCGTAGGAGGAGCCGTTGATAAGGAAAAACCGGATACGGCCCTCAACTGGGCTATCTACCTATGTGATTTCAGTCGTTATACGAATCCGGTACCCGAGGGCCCTTCAGCTTATCTTACTGACTGCAATGTAGCCTATAAGCGTGAGGACTTAGAAGCTATCGCTTCGGTATGGGCCACTGAATTTCACGAGACATCTGTAAATTGGACCCTGCAGGCGAAGGGTAAGGTACTCTGGCTATCTCCTAAAATCGTCGTACGTCAGCAACGTAGTTTAACCTTTCATAGGGCAATCCGAGAACGCTACGCCTTCGGTCGTCTCTTCGCCAGTACGCGCGTGGCCTCAATGACTCTGTTACAGCGTTTATCCCATGCAGTCTGCTCTATCCCCTTACCCCTTCTCCTGACAGGGCGCGTTATGGTCCATGTTCTCCGTAAACGCCGATATCTGAATGAATTTATCCGTGCCCTTCCAATGATTGGACTTATGACGACCGTCTGGTCCTGGGGTGAGTTGGTAGGATATCTGACGGGTCGACCTGCAGACTCACTGACTCCCCAGACCCAGGGAACAAGAAAGGCTGTTGAAGAACCTACAATATAATAGGATTTGCTACAAAATCTTCGAGATTTTGAAAAACTTTAGAAGTCTACGGAGAAGCTTTAATGATCTTCAAAGGAATAGAAATCTTTTGTCCTCTTTGCAAAGGGGATCTCAAAGAAGTGGGGGATAGACAGAAGGAATGGCGTTGTGAGCCTTGTAACAGGCAATATCCGGTTATTTTAGAAATTCCGGACCTGCGCATTTTTCCAGATCCTTATATTGACCTTGAAGCGGATCGAGCCAAAGGTCTTCGGGTAGCCGAGCGGTTCAATGACCTGGACTTCTCTGGATTGATTGATTTCTATTACAGCATGACCTCGGTTGTACCCCCTCACCATGCACGTCAGTATAAGCGAGGACTTATGGTGGGAGTAGCTCGAGCAAAAGCGGCTCTAGCGGCCTGGGAGAGTCAGTCAGGAGCTTACCATCAAACCTCACCTGCCAGCCTGCTGGAAATTGGTTGTGGAACGGCTCCTTTATTGGTAGCTGCAGCACCTCGATTCACCCGATTAGTCGGAGTCGATATTGCTTTTCGCTGGCTGGTGGTGGGAAAGAAGCGGTTAAGCGAAGCCGGTTTAGATATTCCCCTCCTGTGTGCCTGTGCCGAAGCGTTGCCCTTTCCAGATGCCGTATTTGACCGTGTAGCAGGGGATTCCGTGATCGAAAATGTACGAGATCAGACCCAAACCTTAAAAGAAGTCTATCGCGTCCTGAAACCGGGGGGGAGATTATTCCTGACCACCCCCAACCGCTTCAGTCTGGGACCAGATCCCCACACCAGACTCTGGGCCGGAGGATTCCTACCCCAACGCTGGACCAATGCCTATGTTCGTCGGCAGGGAGGAATTCCCCCGCAGAGAAACCTCCTCTCCCTATGGATGTTATCCCGATTGCTGAATAGGACAGGATTTAAACGTCACCGGATCTTCTTACCCTATGTCCCCGAAGGTCAGCGTATCCACTTCCCGATATGGATGAATCGATTGATCGATTTATACCATGCAGCCCGGCAACTGCCGGTGAGTCGTCATCTGCTTTATGTGTTGGGGCCTTTATTCTATGCAGTGGGTGAGAAAGAAGAGAGATAAAGCCCGATGCAGCCTTCACACTTCTTCAGAAATTTGCGTGATTTTATTCATTTAAATTGCCGATTACGGCTAAAAGAATACTCCATCCATGGGTCATCAAACTTTTAAAACTCCTAATCTGGCCATAAATTTTATCATCTTATCCGGAGGGGAACTCCTCTGTAAGATTCTCACCATGGTGGCGTTTGCCTATCTGGCTCGGGTACTGGGACCGGATGCTTTTGGCATCGTTGAGTTTGCCATAGCGGTGGCTTTTGTTTTCAGTCTGCTCGTGGATGGAGGTTTCGATAAGTATGGAGCAGTTGAAGTTGCCAGGAATAAGAACATCGTCATCTACTTCACCGCATCTATTATGACGGCACGTTTTCTACTATCCCTGGGAGCCTTTGTCGTATTGGCGATTCTGGTTGGTATCATTGATAAACCCTGGCTGGTAAAACAAGTGGTTCTGCTCTATGGTTTAACCCTGTTCGGGATACCGGGACTTTTGAAATGGGTCTTTCAAGCCTACGACCAGATGCAGTGGGTGGCCATAACCTCCCTGGTGCGGCAGTTCATTTTTACGGCCGGGGTCTTTCTATTCATTCGTAAACCGGAACAGACCTGGGCTGTAGCCCTGATCGAAGTGGTTGCCACCAGCAGTGCCGTCGCCTTCAATCTCGGTCTCTTTCGATACTATTTTGGCCCACTCCGACTCCGTTTTGATGTTAGCTTTATAGGATCCCTCTTTCGGCAAACTCTACCTATCTGCCTGAGTCAGATGATGATGGCACTTAAACTTTATCTTTCTACCATCTTCCTTGGAATGTTGATGGACAGTAAGGAGGTTGGTTGGTTCGGTTCCGCTCATCGGATTGTATTAGCCCTAAATACCTTTGGGGCCCTTTATCTCTTCAACCTGCTCCCTTCCATTGCCCGTTGCGCCCATCAACCCTCTGAAACCTTGCAGCGCTTCATGGGGACCTCTCTTCAGGTAACGACCTGGGCAACCGGGTTTCTGAGTACGATGGTCACCCTCTTCGCAGGTCAACTAATACCTGTTGTTTACGGAACCCAATACCAGCAAGGAATCCATATCCTTCAAGTACTCATCTGGTTTGTTCCGGTTTCCTTGGTAAGCAGCCACTACCGCTACCTGCTCGTTGGATTGGGTCAACAGAATCTGGACTTCCTCAGTACCACGCTAGGGACCGGAGCCGGGGCTATTTTTAACCTCTTACTTATTCCACGGTACGGATCACTAGGAGCCGCATGGACTATGCTGGGCTCGGAAGTCCTGACCGGGATTCTGGCCTACTATTTTGTACATTACAAGATTACACCGATACCGATCTGGCCTCACTTACTTAAACCACTACTTGCCGGGGCTATAATGATAATCCTGCTTCCCCTGTTACCTGCCTTTAATTTCTGGATAGGATGTGGTACAGCGGTGGTATTATATGGGGTTGTGCTGCTTTTTTTACAACCGGGTTTGGTCACCGATATCCGTACGCGGACCCTGGGAAGCAGGTAAAGTAGCTTAAACGGGGGACATGGAGATGAACTTAACAAATTTATCACTGCGAGCTATCCAAATTCGACTTTTTTTGACCTGCTGGATGATCTTTGTTTTACATTTTGCAACGGATTTTGTGCGGGAACATTATCTGGTTTTGAGTATCGTCGATGATTTTTCCTTTCGACTCGATAAATATGCAGATCTTCATCCGGATATTTTTGTAATACCCGGTCGGGGGGCCTATCATGGCGCCAACCCCGGGGCTTCCATGATAGGGGCTATTCCTTACTTTATATTTAAACCCATCATTCATCGGATTGCCCACTATGATCCCAAGGCAGCGCCACGACCTCCCTCTGGAGAGGAGATATCTGCCGAATATAAAGATCCTCGACCCTTGCGGGTTAAATTCTACAAGCAGGTTCGGGAAAGGGGTTTGGATAAGCTCTTTGGACTTGTAGGTTTTGTAACAATGGCCTTTGCTATGGCACCCCTTTCGGCCCTCAGTGCCGTCATGATGTTCAACACCTTGGGCAAATTAGGCCTTTCAAATCAGCTCTCCCTGGGAATGTCCTTACTCTATGCTCTAGGGACCCCCATCTTTTTTAGAACCGGTTATCTTAATCAGAACCTCATGGTGGGTAGCTTCGCGTTCATTGCTTTCAGTCTCCTTTGGCAACCGGAAGAAAGAAACCCCTCCAGGGTCCGATTCCGATACATCCTCGCCGGATTTCTAGGAGGTCTGGCTTTTCTCTGCGACTATAGTGGTGGTATTGCTTTGTTTTTAGTGGGTTGTTATGGCCTCCTGCGACGTATGGACTCGGTTTCCTTCCCACAGGCATTCAAAGACTCACTTTGGTATGCGGTCGGTGCTATGGGCCCTGTGGTCTTGCTCTGGTTTTATCAGTGGAGTTGTTTTGGAAACCCCTTCTATCCACCTCAACACCATATGGCTCCCAAGGAATGGATGGATGTTGGCTATCAAGGGGTTGGATGGCCTACCAAAGAACTCACCTGGAGACTTTTGTTTGATCCTCAGTTTGGGTTATTTATAGCATCCCCGATTTTACTACTTGCTTTTTTTGCTCCCGTTCTGACTCACTTTAAGAAAAATATCCTTCCGGCCCGGGAAACCTGGTTTGCCCTGATCTTCTTTGTAGCCTTTCTGCTGTTCTTCGGAAGCGTTCAATACACCCGACTTCAGTGGAACACAGGAATTCGCTATATAATCCCGGTAATTCCCTTTCTCTTTTTACTTACGGTCGCCGTCCTGATACGAATGCCCCGGATATGGGCCTATACCTTTGCCGTCCTTGCCTTTGCAGAATCCTGGTGCATGAGCATGGTCCGCAACCAGAGCTTCCAGACAGGCATCCTGGATTCGGTTATTCAGGTCTTTCTCCAGGGTTTTCAACTACCCTGGCTGACCACCCTGTCCAAGATGGCAGCCCAATATGCCCCATTTTTGGAAAATGGTGGGGTGTCTCCCCTCCCCTTATTTGTATTATGGGGATCTCTGATTTATGGTATCTGGCGGTTTAAACTCCCCGGCGAAAAAGTCCAAAAACTAGACGTGCCAGAAAAATAAGGATCTTTCCTCCCAGGCTGAAAGATGACAACTTATACAAGATTAGCCAATAATAAGTCTCTTTCAATCCAAAAAGGGTACTTTTTACGAAAAGGTATAGGCTCTGCATAAAAATAAAATCAATTTAAAACAGTAGATTTATCACAAGAGCCATTAGAATCGCAATAAGCTGGTATAGCCTATGAATAAAAAATACTTACTCTCTGTTATTGGTACCTTTTGTAAAATTGCATCGTTCTCGGCCCTCACCCCTGACCCCTCTCCCACGCTGTGGGAGAGGGGAGACCATTTTAAAGTTAAGCTGAAAAGCCCCGTCAGGGGCGAATTGTCGGTAACCCCCAACGCAAGTCGAGGGTTTCAACCATTCAGAATTTTCTTCAAGCTCCGTAGCAGCGGCCTGTTAAACAGGTCGCCCCGCTGGGGCTGACCTTCTTATCCTGGCGTGTAGGGGGCCGGGGGTAAGGGAGAGGGAAGTCATTTAGGTTTAAGCAAATCGGGATTCTCTACGAGGGGCAAACAATACGCCGGAGAGACTAAATACCTTTATTGTAAGATGATTAAGTTTGACTTCGAGGGAATTACTTCTTTTTCAACGATTCCGCTAAGAGGCTGACTTCCTGATTGGGATACAGGTCGTGTTCTCATTCAAAAGGTACAGAGATATACCGTTCAGGGATAGGCAACAACCGACATGGGCTTGTCAGGCTTGGAAGAAGTTCAGCTTATCTGCCTGGAGATCAGCGGGGAATGGATAGGAAGAATCTTCCATAAAGTCAGGCCGAAGCCCATGGGGGTAATAGGAGAAACGTATAATCTAGAAAAGGGGGTATAAAAGATGAGAGTTCTTTTGGTAAATCCGTTCCAGGTAAACCTGGTAAATAAGAAGGGCCGTATTTATAATCGAACCTGGACGCCATTGGATCTGGCCAATTGTGCTGCAATACTGGAAAAAGAGGGTATAGATGTTACCATCCTGGACGCCAATGCCGAACAGATCGGCCCCCAAGAAGTGGCCAGGCGGGCTATGGGGTATGATAAAGTATTCATTACTTCGACCAGTCTCGATCGCTGGCAGTGCCCTCAATTAGACATCAATCCGTTCTTGAAAACTGTACATGCACTAAACCAGGTAGTACCTGAAGTATATGTCATGGGAAGCCATGGAACCGTCAAACCGGTAGAGATGTTACAGGAGACTCGAGCTCGGGCGGTTATCCGTGGAGAACCCGAACGAACCGTCCTCGACCTGTGCAAGAATACAAACCTTTCCCAGGTTCTTGGAATTACTTACAAAAATGGGGATCAGATCCTATCCAACCCAAATCAAAAGCCGGTTAATCTCAACGAATTGCCTCTACCGGCTTTTCATCTGTTACCCATGAAGCGTTACTATTATGAGGTGATGGGACCTAATTTCTCCTTATTTGAAATGTCCCGAGGATGTGCTTCTGAATGCACTTTTTGCCTGCTAGAAACCTATGGAGCCGGTGTACGTCGAAAATATACCGAGAAACTGATCCAGGAAGTTGAGTACGGAATTAAGAACTTTGGGATACGTAATGCATATTTTATAGACCTGGAATTCACAGTCCTCCGCAAGCAGGTTATGGAATTCTGCAAGTATCTGATAAAGCAAAATTACCAGTTTAACTGGTGCTGCCAAACCCGATTCGATCTGGTAGATGAAGAGTTGCTGGACCACATGAAGCGGGCCGGCTGCCGATTGATCCACTTCGGTGTCGAAGCAGGGAGCGATAAGACCCTGGAAATTGTGAACAAAGGTATTACCATAAGGGCCATTCGGGAAGGAATGAAAAAAGTAAAAAAGGTCGGGATTGAAACGGCCTGCTTCTTCATGATCGGATTCCCTGAATCCGATTATCAAGATATGCAGGACATTATAAACTTCGCGCTTGAGCTGGGTCCAGATTATCCTCTTTTCCATATCGCAGCCCCTTATCCGGGAACCAAACTCTATGAGCAGGTCAAGAATGATCCCCACGTTCGTTATAGCGATGATAGCCTTTTTCCGGAAGCTATTGTAGGACGCTTTACCTTAGAAGAGCTTAAAGCCATGACCCGCAAGGCCTATCTCCGGTATTACCTGCGACCGTCCTATGTTTTTTCCCGACTTCGTAAGGGTCAGTTTCGTATTCTGGGAAATCAGTTTAAACTCTTTTGGTCCTTTGTCATGTCTTAAGAAGGGTATCCATGAGCTTAGGAAATATTTACCCTGTAATCGGTTGGGGATGAACCCCTGGAGGCAAGCAATGGATTGGTGTGAAGGGCCGTCCTTGGGAAAACCTCAGGGCATATTTCAACCAGTGGAGGCTGAATGACTCCAATCTGAAATTCATGAGTCTTATCCCGGCGTGTAGGGGAATTAGGGATGGTACCTTTTAAACCGATACAGACTCAAAGGTGCCTTTTACCTTGACTTCTAGGGTACCTGGGATAAATTCTTTTTTCTAAGTAAACGGTCATAAACAACTCTAAGATTTCTATCATTGTTTTCATGGGAACGTAGAGGCATTTAAAACCTACTCCTATCTGGCTATCTAGAAATTTACTACTAAAAAACAATACAGGAGGACTTATCATCATGGTTATACCTACTTTAATATCTTCTACCAGACCGGATCAAATTCTCCCCATGATCCTTTATATTGGACCAGATCAATTTTTACCCCTGGCTTCAGCTTTGGGAGCCATACTCGGTGTCTTATTAATGTGGTGGCATCGTTTCGTCGATCTGGTCCGCAGGGCCTGGCAATTTTTCACCAAAAAGCGATAATCATCGGTCTAGTGTAATACTGATTGGCAATTAAGCGAGTAACAGGTTACTGCGAAGTATTATTAACGGCTCTAAGGAAAGATGATCAAAAAAGTTATTGTTATCGGGCTTGATGGATTTGAACCTAAGATTGTAGAATCCATGCTCGCTGCCGGAGAATTGCCGAACCTGGAGAAATTAAGAAGTCAAGGGGGGTACTCACGGGTTCGCACAACGTATCCGGCTCAAACACCTGTAGCGTGGTCCACATTTGCCACCGGCACCAATCCAGGTGGCCATGGAATCTTTGACTTTGTCCGTCGAGATCCTAAGACTTACCTTCCCCATTTCTCCCTCAATCGATATGAACAGAAAAATGCCTACTTACCCCCCAAGGTGGTGAACCTGCGACGGGGCGTGCCGCTATGGGAACTCCTATCGGCAGCCGGGATTCCCTCGATCCTGATACGTTTTCCCTGTACATATCCCCCGGATAATATTCAAGGACGGATGTTAGCAGGCATGGGTGTGCCGGATCTACGCGGCGGATTGGGAACCTCAACGTTTTATACCTCCGCCGAGAATGTACAGGCCCAGGAAAGTGAGAATGTGATAAAGGTCCAGAAGGAAAGAACCGATACCTTGACCACCTATATTATAGGACCCCGTAACCCTAAAACCCGGTCGAACTTTCAATTTGAAATTACCATCCGTCTTGAACCCTCTGCCAAGAAGATTATCCTTCAATCCGAGGGACAACCAAAAATACTCGAGGTCTATGAAGGGAAATGGAGTGATTGGCTTAAAGTAAAGTTCAAAACTGGGTTATTGCAGGGGGTCCGGGGTATGGTTCGTTTTTATTTGATTCGTATAGACCCGGTGTTTGAACTCTATGCTTCGCCGGTCAACTTCGACCCGGAAGGACCCTTATTCCCCATCAGTTCTCCTCCCGAGTATGCCAGGGAGTTAGCCAACAGGTTGGGAACGTTCTATACCACCGGAATGGTGGAAGATCACGGAGGATTAAACAACGGACGCTTTGATGAAATCGCCTACCTCACGCAATGTGAAGAAGTGCTACGCGAACGCGAGAAGATGATGCTCTATGAACTGGAGCGTTTGGAAGAAGGATGGTTCTTTTGTTTGTTTGACACCCCCGATCGCGTTCAGCACATGTTTTGGCGATTCAATGAGAGCGAGCATCCGGCTAATCGAAAGAATGTAACGGCCGATATGAAACAGGTTCTCTCGGAGCACTATCGCACCTGTGATGCCGTGGTCGGAAAGGCACTCCAATACATTGATGATCAAACCCTGTTCGTTGTACTTAGTGATCACGGCATGAACAGCTTTCAGCGGGGAATTCATCTGAATACCTGGCTGTATGACCATGGCTTCCTGGCTTTGCGCAACGGAATTAAACCGGGGAAAGAAGTCGGTGATTTTTTCCGCCATGTGGACTGGGAACGCACAAAAGCCTATGCTCTGGGTCTGGGAGGTATTTATTTGAACCTGAAGGGGCGAGAAGAAAAGGGGATTGTAGAGGCCCATGAAGCAGATACCGTGAAGTCTGCTATTATCCAGGGACTTACAGGCCTGGGAGATCCGGTTAGAGGAAAAGTGGGCATACGCAGTGTCGTAACCAGAGAGCAGATCTATACCGGTCCCTATGCTTCGGAATCCCCGGATCTTTTGGTTAATTTTGCCGAGGGCTATCGGGTATCCTGGGCTACGGCACTGGGTGGAATACCTGAAGGACATTTCGAAGATAATATAAAAAAATGGGGAGGAGATCATATTATCGATCCCTGTCTGGTTCCTGGAGTATTGTTTATGAACCGGGCGTTTCGTGGGGAAAACGCAACTCTCATGGATCTGGCTCCCACCATCCTTGCAGCCTTGGGAGTTCCCAAAGGCCCGGCCATGGAAGGAGAATCTCTGTTGATATGAAAATCTTAGTTATCGGTCTCGATGGGGCCACCCCTGAGTTGTTATTCGGAGATGAACGCCTGGATAATTTCCGTCGCTTAATGGAAGCAGGTTGCTATGGCCACCTGGAGACTGTTATTCCTCCCCATAGAATTCCGGCCTGGATGTGTATGGCTACCGGCCAGGACCCCGGCTCGTTGGGAACCTGGGGTCTTGATAAGCCTACAAATAACCCTCATAACAATCTGGAACTCATTAGCTCAAAACCCATATGGGAACCCTCCATCTGGAGCCAGATAGCCCGGGAGGGGAAGCGAACCTGCCTTATCGGAGTACCCTTATGGTATCCACCCCAAGAGAGAAAGGGTGTTTGGGTAAGTTGCCCTTTACCCCATAAGGAGATTTATACCTATCCGACATCGGTAAACAAGCAGATTAGAAAACTGATAGGTTCCTATCCGATGGATGTTAAACATCCTCGTTTTTATAAAAAAAATCAGCTCCAGGAAGAGATTTACACCATGAGCCGCAAACATTTCCAAGTAGTCCGATACTTTTTGCAAAACACAGATTGGGACTATTTTCAATTGGTCGAGATCGGACCGGACCGTTTGCAGCATGGTTTTTGGAGATTCCATGATCCACAACCTCCGCTCCATGAGCCGGGTAATCCCTATCAGGAAGTTATTCGGGATTACTATCTTTACCTGGATCACGAACTGGCAGCCATCCTGGATATCCTGAGTGAGGATACCCTCATTTTGGTGATTTCGTGTTACGGTGTACAACGGCTGGAGGGTGGCTTCTGTCTGAATGAGTGGTTGGTAAGGGAAGGCTTACTTGTGCTCAATGAATATCCCCAAGAGATTACCTCCTTTAACCAGCTCAGTGTGAATTGGGAAAAGACCCTGGTTTGGGGTGAGGGGGGATATTCAGCAGGTTTATTCTTTAACGTAAAAGGACGGGAGCCTCGGGGGACTCTCTCCGAAGTGAATTATGAGAAATTTCGGGATGAAATCGGGAAGAAACTCAAAGCTATCTCAAACGACCAAGGTAAATCCCTGGAAGCAGTTGTCCTCAAGCCGGAAGAGATTTACACAAAGGTAAGGCCTGGAGTTCCGGACCTGTTGGTTCAGTTTGGTGATTTTTCCTGGCGTGTGGTGGATAGTGTAGGACACCAGACCCTCTACCTTCAAGGCAATGATCCCTATCTGGATGACTGTAATCACGGGCAATTTGGGAGCTTTATTCTGGTAGCGCCGGATAACCCTCTCCAGGGTGAAATTGAGAAGGTACGTTTACTAGATATTGCGCCAACTCTGTTGGAGTTAGGGGGATATTCTGTGCCTTCCTCCATGCAGGGAAAATCTCTGCGGGCCGATAAGGTATCCAACGTAACAACCGACGAAGGTTTTTCAGCCGAGGAGGAAGAGATCATTCGGGAACGGTTAAGTGGACTGGGTTACATTGGATAAATCCATGGGGAAAAATCTTTCTCGGGTCTTACATGGGAATTGGGAATTAGGAATTAGAAATTCCCAATTCCTGTAATAGGATGATAACTCAAGAGAAGAAATCGGTTCCATCTACCACTTCTCTAGCGCCCGGCAAACTTTTACTTTTCGCAGCCTGGTTTGCATTGGCTACCGGTTTGGGAGAGATTTCTATTCGCGCGATTCAGAAATTCTTCCTGCACCAACGTATCTACGTAAGTCCACAGGTCGTCTGGATGGCTCCTTTGGCAGATCTGGTTCTCTTTCTACTTTCGGGGTTCATCCTCCTCCTGGTGGCCCGGTTCTGGCCCAGGGCAACCTCTCCAAAGATGGTTGTTTTTACCTTTGCCCTTCTCGGTTTTTCAGGCCCATTATTATGGTTCCCGAAACTGCACATCCTTGCAGCTCTTCTGCTGACCATCGGCCTTTCCGTGCAAACAGCTCGTCTCATTGAAAAACACATCTCGACCTTTTACATCTTCAGCCGGTACACCCTGGGAGGAATGTTGGCTATTGTGATGGCATTGGCCGTTGGTATAAATGAGTGGCAGGTATTAATAGAGCGTAATGCCCTGGCAAAACTTCCCCCGGCCCCTCCTGGTACTCCCAATGTCTTACTGATTGTATTGGACACTGTAAGGGCCTCAAGCCTCAGTCTATACGGTTATAATCGACCTACGACCCCTTACTTAGAGAAGTTGGCCAAAACCGGTGTGGTCTTTGAAAAGGCCTTTGCAACTTCGTCCTGGACCCTTCCTTCCCATGCCAGCCTGTTCACGGCCCGCTATCCCCATGAGGTCTCGGCAGACTGGCTGAAACCCCTGGATGCGACTTATCCTGTATTGGCTGAAGTTTTCCAGACTTATGGATATGTTACCGCCGGGTTTGTTGCCAACCTGTTGTATGGAACCTACGAAACGGGCCTTGCCCGTGGCTTTATTCACTATGAGGATTATCCTATATCTCCGGAGATGATCATTAAGAGTTCGTGGCTGGCCCGGATCTTTGTAGACAAGCTGAAATCGATCAAAGGAGATACCGATAAACTCCTCTACAAGCGAGCCGAAGAAATCAATGAAGATTTTCTGTCCTGGCTTTCCCGCCATAATTCACGACCCTTTTTCGTCTTTCTCAACTATATAGATGCCCATGCACCCTACCTGCCCCCTAAGCCCTTTGATACCCTGTTTGGACCTAAAAGGCCCCGACCGGATAAATCGATGCGGAGAACCTGGTCCCCTCAGGAGATCCAGGTGGAGAGGGACGCCTATGAGGGTTGTATCGCTTATCTGGACCATCAACTGGGCTTATTCTTCGATGAATTGCAAAAACGAGGGGTACTGGAAAACACTTTAATCGTTATCACCTCCGATCACGGGGAGCAGTTCGGAGAGCATGGTCTCTTTGATCACGGTAATAGCCTCTACCGGTCGTTGCTACAGGTTCCTCTATTTATTTCCTTCCCGGGACGTATACCGGCCGGAAAACGTATTCATGAAGCAGTAACCCTGCGGGATATTCCGGCCACCATTCTGGACCTGGTTAAACCGGAAGCTGGCTCTCGCTTTCCCGGATATTCACTGGCTCGATATTGGAAGGGAGCCGATAATCCCCACAGTTCCTCTTCTGCTTTACTTTCTGAAATCAGTAAATGTATTAACATGCCCGCATGGCTGCCGGTATGTAAAGGAGATATGAAATCACTGGTGGCCGATGGTATGCACTATATCAAGAACGGAGATGGTCGTGAAGAACTTTATGATCTTGAAAACGATCCAACAGAAGAACAAGATCTTGCTAATTCTGAAGAAGGCCGTCAAAGGCTTGAGGAGTTCAGGAGAGCTCTCGAGCGGGAGCTTAGGGAGTGAGAGACGCGGAGGCTTTCCGGACCCGGGGACGCGGAGACACGGAGACACGGAGACTTTATCTCCGCGTCCCGAAAGCTCCCGTATCCCGAAAGCGTCCGTGTTAGGATTTCCACTGTTGATAGCTATCTGGTTTGGGCTTCTTACCGGCCTACTGGAGGTCGTCCTGCGAACGGTTCAGGGGTTCTATGTAAGTCGGACCCGGGAAGTAAGTCATGACTTTGTCTGGATGTGTCCTCTGGCTAACGCTGGGGTCCTTTTTCTCCTGGGACTGGTCATTTTTTTTGTTAGTCGGCTCTGGCCAAAGCTTAATACCTTGCGTCTTACCATTTTTTTATCTGCACTCTGGGGTTTTATGGACCTGATCATTCTCTACCCCAAGATTCATCATTACGCAGCCTTATTACTTGCTGCAGGTCTGGCTACACAAACTTTACGCCTGATCACCCCGTACATGCTTTCTTTTCAAAGGTTAGTTCGTCGAACCCTACCCTGGATGGGATTGCTGGTCGGAATGCTGGTAATAAGTGTCCAGGGGAAACGGATCCTTGCGGAGCGGAGAGCCCTTGCCGATCTGATACCTGCTCCTCCCTATGCACCCAATGTATTATTCATCACCCTGGATACCGTTCGGGCCGGGAATTTGAGCGTTTATGGTTACTCCCGACCCACTACGCCTCAGTTGGAGCAGTTAGCCAAAATGGGAGTGGTCTTTGAACGGGCATTATCCACAGCTCCGTGGACCCTCCCCTCCCATGCCAGTATGTTCACCGGGCGCTTTCCCCACGAATTATCTGCCGATTGGTTAATGCCGCTGGATTCAACCTATCCTACCCTGGCCGAATTCTTCAGGGCACGGGGATATTTGACGGCAGGATTTGTAGGTAATACCGGTTATTGCAGCTATGAACACGGCCTTGATCGTGGTTTTATATACTACAAAGACTACCGGATATCTCTGGGGCAAACTGTCGCCAGTTCCCTGTTGACACGAACCATTGCAGATAACTTTAGGCTCCGTAGAATTCTTCGTAATGATGAACACCTGAACCGCCAACCGGCAAACCAGATAAATGAGAAGGTATTACGTTGGTTCTCCCATAAAGAGCAACGACCCTTTTTTGTGTTCATTAATTATTATGATGCCCATGAACCTTATCTACCTCCTCCACCCTATGATAAGATGTTCGGACCGGGACGGAAGTATGGAAAGTTTAGTCCATTACATCGTCATAACTGGGAACCTGCGGTCATGCATCGGAAATTATCTCCAGAGGAGGTCCAGGAAGAAATAGATGCCTATGATGGGGCCATCGCTTACCTAGATTATCAGCTTGGGCAGCTTTTCAATGAACTTGGGAGAAAAGGGCTGTTGGAGAATACATTGATAATTATTACCTCGGATCACGGCGAAGAATTTGGGGAACATGGGATTTTCGACCACGGTAACAGTCTCTATCTCCCGACGGTGCATGTACCTTTATTGATCGTCTTTCCATCCAAAGTGCCTGCAGGCAAGCGTATCCATGAACCGGTTTCCCTTCGGGATCTCGCAGCCACCGTTGCGGACTTGACCAGACTCGGCGGAGACCCTCGCTTCCCGGGTAAGTCCCTGGCACGATACTGGAATATGCCGGCTCAAGCCCTTGACCTGGAGGAAACTCCCTTACTCTCTGAGGTATCTCGGGTGACCGGTCGCCCGGCCCGGTTTCCGGTTAGCCGGGGAGATGTAAAAGCCCTGGTATTTAATGGAATGCGCTACATTAAGAATGGGGATGGAGTGGAAGAACTTTACGATTTTGAAAATGACCCCTGGGAACAACGAAACCTGGCCAACCTGGAAGAGAGTTCACAAACCCTGAACCAGTTTAGAGCCCTTCTGGAGAAGATTCTTAAATCTGAAGCCCGAAGTCAGAATTCCAGATGATATCGGATTCTCAAGAAACTTATCCTTTTGGGTTTTTTCATAAGTCAGCCGATTAAACTAAACCCGAGACCCTGAGAAGCTATAAAGTTTGTAGGCTTTGACGGATAGGTCTGGAAAAACGATAAAAGTATGGGTTTGAAAGGTTCCTGAGTGAATATGGAAGATACCCATGTAAAATATCGACAACTGACCTTATTAATCCTTTTGCTTATTCTGGCGGGATCTGTGGTGGGAATAATGGTACCCGCCGGTTCCGGTTGGGATTTTGGTAATTTCTATGATACGGGTAGACGGGTTGTTGCCGGACAGATCCAGGATATATACCATGCAGAGCGTCTCATCGGCGGAGAACCTCCCCATGGGAAGATGCGTTTTTGGGGAACCCCGATATCTGCCTGGCTTTATGCCCCGCTGGGTTATCTTTCTCCCCCTTGGGCTTTGATTGCTTTTAAAATTCAAAATACCCTTGCCTATTTTATTGCATTAGGGTTGTTGTATTTCCATAATCGGCGGTTCGTGGGAAATCCTTACTCTCCCACTTTTGATAAAATTCAGTATGAGCTGGCACAGGCCAGGTTTGCGGCTATATTTGCTTTCTTGAGTTTGATTTATCAACCCTTCTGGACCGTTTATCGGGTGGGTGGACAGACCACCCCAACCCTCTTTTTGTTGTTTACATTGGCCCTCCTCAGCCATACAAATCTACAACTTTTTTTATCTGCTTTATTTTTGATTCTCGCATGCCTGATTAAACCCAGTTTTATTACCGCCCTGATCTTTCTGACTTGTATATCCGGACTTCGATTCTTTGGCTATGTGGTTGCTATATTCTCCCTGATCGGTCTTGTTTCTCTCTCCACAATGGGATGGAACCTCCACAAAGAATTTCTGATCCTTATGGGAGAAGGGACCCGGAAACTTTCTCCCTGGTTCTATAACAGTTCTTTATATGTAACCCTCGATAATTTCAAGATATTCTTACAACCGCAATCCGATTCTCCGTCTCGTTCCGTCGTTTTCACCCTCTGTTTATTTGGGCTAAAAGCCATCGTCGTCGGCACGTTTATTTATCTCATTATTCAAAGCCGTTCTCAAAAGTGGTTTCCCACTGCAAGAAGGCACTTCGATTTCCTTATGGCAGTTTCTTTCAGCCTTCTGATCTCTCAAGTTGTCTTTGAGCATTACCTGGCACCCCTTTTTCTGTTGCTTATCTATGTGGTGGCTTCCCATAGGGCTTTCAGTCTTAGAGTTATGACTTTAATCGGCCTTATCTTCTTGTTAGCCGTTGGACAAAACTTGATTTTGATTGATTTTCTCCGTACCCACTTTCAATGGGACTCCCCTGTAGAACTTCTGCTCACAGGTCTTTTTAAGAGTGGGCCTCTTCTTTTAACCCTGATCTTCCTGTGGAAATACGCCGGGGAGTTATTTCAAAGTTATGCCACACAAGCGTGGGCGAATTATATCAGATCCGGTAGACGGATCTTTTTGAGCCTGACCCTTTAACTCCGTTCCTGTGAGGAGAAAGACAAGCAGGGGCGAAGGATCCTTTGCCCCTACTCCTCAAGGGTGTAAGTGTCTCGCTTGCATCGGGAAAGGAGTTAAGGGGAGGAATTGCTCAAAGGGAAACGGTGACAAGTTATGAAAACGCTGGGCTCCGAAAACCTATCCGGTCAGACTAAAGTAAAAGTGGTTCTCTTCTCGGGAGGTAGAGGGTCGAGGGTTCTTTCAAAGCAACTCATTAACAATCCCCAGGTCGTATTGACCCTTGCCATCAATGGCTATGATGATGGAGCTTCTACCGGTGAAGTCAGAAGATTTTTGGGCGATAGTCTCGGCCCTTCAGATTTTAGAAAGAATGCTTCCCGAATGGCCGGTGAACTCCAGTCTTGTAGTCGTGGGCTTATTGAAACCCTCGATCTCCGATTCCCGGTGGGTTATTCGATGAATGAGGCCATTAACTCATTTCGGATCCTCGGCGGTCAATCGATTTCCGGCGGAGATAAGGGTTCTATACGCTCTGAGTTCCAGGCTAAATTGGTAGCCTTACTGGCAGATATAGGGGAAATCTCCAGGAAAGCACTCGTTAGAAAACTTTCTTACTTCGAGGAAGAACTCCTAAGAACCCAATATCCTTTTTCTTTTTCCGATTGTAGTATCGGAAATCTGGTCTTTGCCGGATGTTTTTTAGAAATGGGGCGAAACTTTAATGCAGCCGTCGAGGATTACTGCAATCTTTTAAGCCTCCCTGCCGGTTTAATCGAAAATGTAACCGATGGGGCCAATGCCTATCTTGTGGCTTTGGATGAGCACCATCGGGTCCTGGCAAGCGAAGCCGATATCGTTAACGCGAACCGACGCAACCACATCAAAGATATCTACCTGCTCCATCGTCCCCTTACCGGGGCAGAGCAGAACTGGTTAAAGTCAGCTTCAGCCGATGAGATTAAGCGTTTCCTTGAAAAACAATCTAAGACCCTGGCCCCTAATCCTCGTTTACTCCAGCGAATTGCAGAAGCCGATCTGATTATCTACTCGCCTGGAACTCAACATTCAAGCCTTTTCCCTTCTTACCTGACCCCTGGACTTGGCACCGCGATTGCAAAAAATCTTAAAGCGATCAAGCTACTGATTACAAACCTCCAGGAAGATGCCGAGATCCCAGACAGCAGTGCCGTGGATATTATTAATAAAGCCGTTTACTATCTGAAGGAGAAGAATCTGTTGCAAATTCCGACCCCCTGTTTGATTACCCACTATGTGATCAATGATCCAAATCACCAGGATCAAGATACTCCGTATATCCCGTTAGGTCGGCTTGAAACTTTGGAAGATCCACGCCTGGTTCGAATTGGGAACTACGAAGAAGGAGTTACCGGGCGACACAATGCAGCCAAAATACTTACACCTTTTATTGAGTCGTTTCTCAAAAAAAGGGGGCCCTGGAAGATGGCCGTTCTGCTCCTGGATACTCACTCTCTCAATAAAATCACCCAAACTTTACTGGAAATGCTGAGGGGAGGTATTCGGGACCTTCCTGCCGAAATCCTCGTATTCTATCAGAGTCCGGAGTCTTTAAGTCCCGATTTTGTCTCTTCACTCCCCTTCGAAGTCTATAACCTTTCTTCTGAATCCCCGGAAGCACCCTTTTCAAAGGTTCTTAAAGATCCGCGATTTGATTATATCGTCTTGTTTGAATCTTCCGGGATGTACAAGGGTGAGGATATTGTAAACCTCATTTCACTCTTGACCCACGGCCGATTAGATGCCGTATGGGGAAGTCGACGACTTTCCGTTAGTGATATCCATCAATCTTACAAACTCCGTTATCGTCATAATTTAGTTCTAGGCGCTATAAGTTATGTGGGAAGCCATATTTTAAGTCTGGCCTATCTGTTACTTTATGGACGTTATATTTCGGATACCCTTTCAGGTGTCAGGGCCATTAAAGCTTCCTACTTACGTGCAGACGGGATCGATTTAAAACACAAATATGTTAATCAACACATCCTTTCCATGCTCTTACGCGACCGGGCGGCAATCTTTGAAACTCCGATTCAATTTTTTCCTATCTCTCCCGAGAAGGTCCGACGTACCACGGTATTGGATGGGATTCAGTCCCTTCTCACCATTTTGCAATGGAGATTTAAGTCGTTAAAACGTCCTCCGGAGTTGGGAGAAATAAAAAATATATAAGGCAAGACGTTTCTTTAAATAAATCCAGTTTTGAAACAGTCTCCAGGTTTGAAATTCCTGGATGAGAAAGGGAGTTCTGGGTTTATTTGAGGAAACCACCGGAATGGGAGAATGAGGTATTGTTTTGATCTGTTCATTTTCGATATGGATGGCGTCCTGGCGGATACTTCCCCTTGCCACCGTCGAGCTTATGAGGACTTATGGCGCAGGATTGGAATCCAGGGCCCCGAGTATGAAACCATCGCAGGTCGAAAGACCTACGACGTCATTAAAGAATTTACCGCGGAGTTAAACCCTTCTCCAGAACAGATTCGGGAATGGATTTTGTTTAAGCAATTACAGGCACGCCGCCATTTCTCTACGGAGGCCATTGCCTATCCAGATACCGTTCGGGCTTTAACCGCCCTTGCAAAATATAAAGCCCGTATAGCCCTTGGAACCTCCGCTTCAAGGGATTCGACATGGATGATCCTGAACCGATTAGGGATCGCCAGCTTTTTCTCTATCCTGGTTACCGGGGATGATGTGAAACAGGGAAAACCGTCCCCGGAGATTTACTTAAAAATTATCCAGGAGGCTGAAATCAGCCCCCATAAAACCCTGATTGTTGAAGATAGCTCCTCCGGACTCGAAGCAGCCATTGCCTCAACGGCTTATACAGCTTCGGTAAGGACCGGAAAAAAGATCGAGCATCCCAAATTTATCGGGAGCTTCTCGGATCTTTGTGAATTATTGTCGAAATTAGGAATCGAGATTCCATGAATCGTTTAATGATCATCCCGGCCGCGGGTCTTGGCTCGCGTTTAAAGTCGCCTCTGCCTAAAGTCCTTTTCCCGGTCAATGGAAAACCCATGATCGATTATCTGTTCGACCTGTACGCACCCGTGGTAGAGTATTTCATTCTGGTTCTTCACCCCTCCTTTGAGAAAGATGTGCAACGTCATTGTGCCGGCTACCCCTATCGAATCGGGTATGAGCTTCAAAACTCCCCTACGGGAATGCTCGATGCAATCCTCATCCCAAAGGAACAGGTACGAAAACTCAAACCAACCAGCGTCTGGATTACCTGGTGTGATCAAATTGCCGTTCAACCGGAAACGGTCATGAACCTGGCAGAGTTATCCCGTCAGGATCCTGAAGCAGCTTTAATTTTTCCGACTTTGCTACAAAGGAAACCTTACATCCATTTCGTTCGTAATGATTTGGGTGAAATTATACAGGTCCTTCACCGCCGTGAAGGGGATGAGCTACCTGAAGTGGGGGAAAGTGATCTGGGACTTTTTTGTTTATCCCGCAAAGCTTACCTTGAGTTACTGGTCGAGTTCTCCTATAGTATAAAAACAGGGGCGATAACCCAAGAGAGAAATTTCCTGCCGTTTATTCCCTGGCTGAGGAGTCGGGGCCAAGTCCGAACGTTTTCCGGTTGTAACGAAATCGAATCTGTAGGCATCAATACCCCCGAGGATTTACATCGGGTAGAAAATTATTTACACCGTGAAAGAAAAAGTCCTTTCCATTGTTATTCCCGCTTATAACGAAGAACCCTTTATCGGGAAGCTATTAGAAAAGGTGATGGCTGTGGATCTTTCCCGGCTTGGAGTTACTAAAGAGATTATAGTGATCAACGACCATTCAACGGATCGTACTGCCGAAATTGTGAGCGGATTTAAAGAAGTCATTTTAAAGACCCTGCCTGAAAACAGTGGAAAGGGAGCGGCTGTCAGAACCGGAATAGCCCTGGCAACAGGGGATTATATCATCATACAGGATGCCGATCTCGAATACGATCCCAACGACTATCTTCCCATGCTTAAGGTTCTCTTAGAAGGTAAAGCAGATGCTGTATACGGCAGTCGCTATATGAAATATCCTGACCGCAGTAAGCTGGTAAACCTGCTTACCGGTAAGCATCCTGGACAGTCCTGGGCCGCATATCTGGGGGGTCAGAGTCTGAGTTTTATAGCACTTTTCTATACCGGACACTATCTTACCGATACCGTAACCGCTCTGAAATTGTTTAAACGAGATATCATTAAATCTCTAGAGCTTGAGACTTCTGGGTTCGAATTAGACCATGAAATTTCTTCAAAAATCCTGGCCCGAGGTTATATTATTAAAGAAGTTCCCATTAGCTACTTTCCACGAAGTAAAAAAGAGGGTAAAAAGATCGGTCTCAGAGACTGGTTTATCGCCTGGAAAACATTTGCCAGGTATCGAAAAGGTTAAATAATCCTTTAGAAAGGTATCCATTCAGTTAAATTTTATGTTATCCATCGTTCTTCCCGCATATAATGAAGAGAAGCGAATTCCAGGCTCTCTTCAGAAAATGATCTATTATTTAAATAATTCAAATTATCTTTATGAGATTATCGTTGTAGATGATGGGAGTACAGACCATACGTTGGAGGTAGCTACCGCTGCAGCTGCAGCCTGTAAGAATTTCAAGATTATCCAGAATAAAACCAATCGAGGAAAAGGCTACGCGGTGAAAACAGGCGTTCTCCAATCTAAGGGAGAGATCATTTTATTTTCCGATACCGATCTTTCCACCCCCATAGAAGAATTACCCAAGTTACTCAAATACCTCCAAGAAGGGTATGACATTGCCATTGGTTCAAGGGCACTTCCAGAATCTGAAGTTCGACTGCATCAAGCCAGGGGAAGAGAAGGGATGGGAAGGATCTTTAATTTTTTGGTCCAGGCTCTGGTTATAGAGGGGATTCAGGATACCCAGTGTGGATTTAAATGTTTTAAACGCCAGGCCGCGGAAGCTATCTTTCAAAAGCAACGTCTTAACGGGTTTAGCTTCGATGTAGAAATTCTCTATCTAGCCAGAAAATTGGGTTACCGGATTGCAGAAGTGCCTGTGGTATGGTCGAATTCAAAGGAAACTAAAGTTTCGATTTTAAGGGATCCTCTCTATATGCTCATGGATTTACTGAAGATCCGGTACTTTAATTTTATGGGATTATACTGACTTCCTATCTGGCCTAACGGACTCTTCGCCGGATAAGAGGGATCAGAACCTGAAAAGAATAAAACCGGATTAATCGGCGAAATTAAGTGTTTACAAAGCCTGTATGCTCTCATTTCCAGAGACTCCTAAAAATTTAGAAACTTTTCATCAAAATGAAACCGTCCGGGATTCCTCTCCCCCTTGGATTAAGTTTTGGCTTGCAATTCTTTCAGTCATAGGGATTTGGCTTGGGGTCTTACTTTGGATTCATGCCCATAACCCGCGCCTCCTCCCCTCCTGGCACGGATTTCTACATACGGCCATTGCCACGCGATTTACAGACGGATCGTTTCCTCCGGAGAATCCCTTCTTTGCCGGTGAAAAACTCCCCTATTACTGGGTATACCAGTACTTCGGTTTCATAGTAGCCCGAATTTTAAAAACCGATCTTCTTCATGCCTTTCGGTTTATAGCCCTGTCCAGTCTGGCCGTTTTAGTTATTTTCTCCGGATTAACCGGATATAAATATTTTCGATCCATCGGAGCCGGCCTTTTGATCGGTTACCTTGCTGTGGCTGGAGCTAATCCCTTCGGACCGCTGATTGCGTTAGCTAAACATTGGATAAAAGCTGCTCCTTTGATCAGCCCGGTATCCTCACAGACTCCCGTCGAGACCCTTTTTGTTACGAACCGAATGGCCGATGACTGGATGACCCAACCCCTCTTACCCGCCCTGTATATCTCCAGTGAATGGTGGCATGGACAGAATATCGTCTGGTTTATAGATATTTCTGCACGGGCTCCCGCTTTATCGTTGGTTTTTGTACTTCTCTTCCTTCTTTTGAGCCCCCGGCTAAAATTTGGAAAAATACTCCTCATAACTTTACTGACCGCTCTTATAACGGCTTTTAACCCCATCACCGGATTCGTAGTGTCCGGAAGCCTCCTGGGGGCCTCTCTGATAATATTCTGTCTGACGGCATTAAAGCGTTCCCACTTCGGTTACAAGTTTAAAAAGCAGCCTCTCATCCTATCCCTCCTCTGTCTTACAGGTACCTTTCTGGCTGCACCTACCTACTATCATTTGTTTCTCCTTAACAAGGGAACTCTAAGCCTGACCTCTTCTTACTCTGTTTTTTATCTTTTTTTAAAATCGGCTGCCCTCTCGGCCAATTTTTTTATCCTGGTTCCCCTGGCGATTCTGGGCAGCTGGAAATCGTTTTATCGGGAAGGAATTGGACTCTGGACCCTGACCCTGGCCGGAATTCTTCTGTTACTTGTCGTCCCTCTTATCATTCTCTGGCCTCACAACGAGCATAACCTGACCAACACCGCCGCATGTCTCCTTGCCGTTCCGGCAGTTGCTTGGATAACCTGCCGGCCCAAGCGAAAAGAAGAAAGGATTTCTAGAGGATCTCTTTTTCTTTTACTCCTGTGGGTTCTCTTTCTACCTACAACCTTCTGTACCCTTCTCTCCTACACCGGAAGGCCCCCTCTTCCCCTTGGATTTCGAGGTCAAACTCTGCAGAGGCTACCCGAAGACGGTCCTCTCGAAAACCTATATGTCTGGATAAGGAATCAAACCCCTTCCGATGCCGTATTCATTTGTGATCCCAATGGACCTGTTAAAATGTCCGGAAACGTAGCCGAACTTCCGGCCTTCACCGCGAGAACTCTCTTCATAGATCTCCCCAGTTATCTCATCTCTCAATACAAAGATGCGAACTTCAGGACTACACTGGCCGCTAATGCGGCGAAGGGCTATCCTTTGACACCTCTTCAACGTAATTATCTCCGTCATCTGCAAAGACCCCTTTACCTGATTACTTATCATGCCGACCAGGAAGATCTCTTGAATCGGCTGATTCAACAAAACGGTGAACCCATCTTTCGCCAGGATTTTGTGGCCGTGTTCAAAATTACTCTGGATCCGGTAGAATCTCAACCTTCCAAGGTAGGATTTCAACCTTTAAAGTTTGAATTAGCTTTCTCGACCTATCTGGGAGGTTCACAATTTGAGCACATCCGTGGGATTACTACGGATAGCTCCGGTAACATTTATGTTACCGGTGGTACAACTTCACCGGACTTTCCGGTTACAAACGGTGTCTATCAAACCACCCTTAATCCCGATAAACCGGATTCCCCCGATATTTCGCCCATGGATGTCTTCGTAACCAAATGGGATCCCGACGGCAAAATCATCTGGTCTACTTTCCTGGGTGGCCCCAATTACGATCGAGCTTATGCCATTGCGGTGGATAACCAAGACTATGTCTATGTAGCAGGTCGGGCCGGTAAAGGTTTTCCCGTTACCCGGGGGGCCTTTCAAACGTCCTTTCAAGGGGGTCAAGAAGCGCCTTTTTATGGCCCTCAAGATGGTTTCATTTGTAAACTGACTCCCGATGGCTCTAAACTCGTTTTCTGCAGTTATTTCGGAACCTCAGACCCTTCCATCATTCGAGATATAGCGGTTGATCCAAAGGGGGATATTTACCTGGCATCGGGTTATTCCTCAGGCCGTTATCCTAAAGAAGTCCGCAAGGCCTTTAATAATAAGCCCCATGGGGATCATGATGCTGTTATAGCCAAGATCCATTCCGATGGCTCCCGGGTACTCTGGGCTACATATCTGGGAGGCTCGGATTGGGAGAGTAATGAGAACTCTGTCCGTCTGGACGGTGTAGGGAATCCCTATGTTTTGTTGACAACCAAATCGACCGATATACCGGTCACCGAGAACGCCTATGGGAAAACGTATGCCGGCCAAGGAGATCTCTATGTGGCGAAACTCACGCCCGATGAAGGGAAATTAGTCTGGGGTACCTACCTGGGGGGACCTGAAAACGAGTCCACCGAAACCCATGAATTCGCCGTAGATACCGAAGGTAATGCTTACATCGCAGCTCCAACCAAGTCCCCGGACTTTCCCACTACTCCCGGAGCTTTTCAAAGAAAATACGGGGGTGGCCCCAATGAAATATTCGTGGCTAAAATTTCACCGGATGGTTCACAACTTTTGGCCAGTACTTTCCTCGGTGGAAATGATAGAGATAGACCGGAAGGTGTGGCGGTGGATGCAGCCGGTAATGTCTACTTTACCGGTACAACCACCTCCCATAACTTTCCCGTAACAAGGGATGCTTTTCAACCTAATTTAATAGGAGACCGAAATGCCTTTGCGGTAGTGCTTTCCGCAGATTTCAGTCGGTTGCTCTATTCCACCTACCTGGGAGGCGGTGAAGGAGAATTGGGTCGAGCAGCCACAGTGGATTCCCACGGTAATTTCTATATAGCCGGTCAAACAGATTCAAAGAATTGGCCGGTCCATAACGCTTTTCAGCCTGCTTACGGTGGTAACATAGATGGATTTATGGCCGGATTTAAACCCCATATAAATATAACACCTTCTCTAAGATGAAAACTAAATCTAAATCCAGTTACAAAGGTTGTTTACAATTTCCTCCTCCGGTTGTTTTAACCTTTAGCCAGATTTAATCGTACACCTTAAGAAGCATTATCGCGCATTTTCCCGATCTCCTGGAAGGAGAAGGAAAAGCCATGCCGGTAGCATTTTTTGCAGGCAGCTTCAGTATCCTTATTACATGGCTATTTCTGATTATCATCTTTATAGGATTAGGCCTATTGATCCAGCGTATTTTTGGTCTAGAAATTATAGACATCGATCAGTACCTGATGGCTTTTTGGATGGGATTTAGTTTTACTATCCTTTTCTTACAAGCTAATCAATCCCTCAACAAACGAAAAAAAGAATGCCTATGAGGTTGTGTTTCTGACCACGCTTTTAGTAGTAGCTGTTTGTTTTAAGTTGACCACATTGGTATTTTCGATCATAGCATGGGGACTTGTTTTAATTACCTGGCTGAGAAGGCACAAAATGAAATCACCGTTAGGTGTTAAAACCTTGGGCTGGATTTGCGTTATAACCTTATCCCTTGGTATTACCTGATCGATACGGAGTATTATACTTAGTGGCTATCCATTTTACCCGCTCAGTAGTATAGGGCTTCCAGTAGAATGGCTCGTACCAGCTGAGCAAGCAGAAGCTGAAGTCGTTTTAACCAGACACCTTACTCGATGGTACTACAAACTGGATTCACGAATGCTGGGACGATGGGACTGGCTGCCCGGTTGGGTATCTAATCTATTTAAGAATGACTGGGGATTACAAATTATCTTCCCCTTGAGTGGAACGACTCTGGCGTTATGGGGATACTTACTTTATCGTCGTAAGGTTCGGTATGATGGCGAGATACCTCGACAGGGCTGGTTGATCTTAGCCCCAACTCTGGTGGGGATGGTCGTATGGTTTTTTAGTGCTTCGGGTTTACGGTACGGGTTTTTCTTATTCTGGATCTTAGCTGCTACAATTATAGCCCAAACCTTTCCTATGCTCTTTCAAGTGACTTCACATAGATTCGTGGTAAAAACTCTTTTTATCTTTTTAGTGATGGGAACCCTGCCTATCAGCTTTCCAGTGCTGACAGCTTCAATCCAATACCAAAATAACCCGGTAAAGACCTTTGTGAGTCATTTGTTCATCAAACTCGACCCAGATCACTGGTTTTTTTCCGTGAACATGGTTTAATAACATGAAGCCGAAATAATGTTTGAAACACCTGCTAAGACAAATTAATTCATAAGGTAGATGAATAGGCGTGATAGTCCTTGGGAACTTATTTATGGTTCGAGTGAGGTTTTAAGATCCCATGCATATCGGTGTTGATGCGACCTGTTGGCAAAACACGCGGGGTTATGGCCGTCATGCCCGTGCTCTGCTGAGTACCCTCGTTCGCCTGGATACTGAAAATCACTATACCTTTGTCCTGGATTCGGCTGAAGATGAAAAAGTATTACCGTTTGGAGTCGAAGTTAGGGTGGCAAAAACAACGACCCCTACGGCCATTGCGGCTTCTGCTAAGGGGCATCGTTCTTTACGAGACCTGTGGCAGATGAGTCGAACCCTGTCCAGTTCCGATTTTGATTTGTTACTGTTTCCCACTATCTATAGTTATGTTCCGATACTCAGCCGGGCCAAAAAAATAGTCATGATCCATGACATCATCCCGGAGACCTTTCCCCAACTTACCCTACCTGGCTTTACCTCGCGACTCTTCTGGAAGACAAAGACTGCCCTCGGTCGCTGGCAGGCAGATGCCATCGTCACGGTTTCTGACTACTCCCGTCAAGGGATTATAAGGCATTTCAATATCCCCCCTGAAAAGGTTTTCGTGGTCGGTGAAGCCAGCGATCCTATTTTCCGGGTACTGGATAATCCCATCCCTACTCCCTATCTTATCTCGTTGGGCATTACGCCTTATGGTCGCCATGTGGTATATGTGGGTGGTTTCGGTCCACACAAAAACCTGGAAACCCTGGTTACAGTATTTGCAAAACTCTCACGGTATCTTACCCTCTCAGATATTCGTCTGGTCCTGGTAGGGGAGTACCAAAAGGAAGTTTTTTATAGTTCTTTTGAAACCATTCGGAGGCGGGTTGAGGAGCTGGGAATTACCGATCGGGTCCTCTTTACCGGATATCTTTCCGATGAAGAACTGGTTGTTTTACTGAACCTTTCCACCGTGCTGGTATTACCTTCCCTCATCGAGGGTTTTGGGCTCCCGGCTATTGAAGCAGCGGCCTGCGGTTGCCCGGTCATTGCAACAACCGCCAGTCCCTTACCTAATCTTTTAGGTACGGCAGGTCTTTATATCGATCCCCAGAGACCGGAAGAATTGGAGGAAGCTCTTATTCGAGTCCTGGAATCGGAAAGTTTGCGGCGACAGATGCGGGGAAAAGGACTCATGGCTGTCCGTCAGCTCACCTGGGAAATAGCAGCCCGACAGATGATGAGTCTTTTACACGCTATGGGTAAAAAGTATCCATGAATCGTCCCCTTAATTTCTTACACCTTACAACCTTTTATCCACCTTATAGTTTCGGGGGAGATGCTATGTATATCTACCGCCTGGCCCATGCCCTTGGAGAGGAGGGACATCAGGTTGATGTCATTCACTGTATCGATTCTTATCATTTGCTACACCCCGGAGAGCCTAAAATTAAATTTGCTGATCATCCCAATGTAACAATCCATGGCCTGCGAAGTGGATACCGGTGGCTCTCACCCCTTCTCACCCAACAAACCGGACGACCCTTCCTGAAGCAAAAGCGTATCCGGCAAATCCTCCATAGCAAACCTTACGATGTCCTGCATTTCCATAATATTTCTTTGCTGGGTCCGAAAATTTTAACTTTGGAGTCTCCTCACCATCATCCGGTAAAAATATACACGACCCACGAACACTGGCTCATTTGCCCTACCCATGTACTTTGGAAATTTAACGACCGGCCCTGTGAAAAACCCGAGTGCCTGCGATGTATCCTCAAGGCCGGACGTCCACCACAACTCTGGCGTTATACAGGCCTGCTGGCAAAGGCCAGTCAACACGTGGACCAGTTCGTTTCACCCAGCCGCTTTACCGCCCGTATGCATGCAGAACGTGGCTTCCCTAGACCGGTAGCCCATCTCCCCTATTTTATCGACCGAGTCGATCAAGACTGGAAAAATCCGGGCCCCCGCCCCCAGGAAAAACCTTACTTCCTCTTCGTGGGGAGACTGGAAATCATTAAAGGACTTCAAACCTTGATCAAGCTTTGGAAGAAGGTAGAGGATTTTGACTTACTCATTGCAGGTACAGGCAGTTATGAAACCCCCTTACGGGCTCAAGCGGCTTCCAACCCCCGTATCAAATTCCTGGGAGCACTACCTCAACGTAAGCTGGGAGAACTCTATTTCCATGCACTGGCCTGCATTGTTCCCTCCATTACCTATGAAACCTTTGGAATCATTATTATTGAAGCCTTCGCCCGGAAAACTCCTGTCATCGTTAGGGACCTGGGTGCCTTACCAGAAGTGGTTCACGATAGCGGAGGCGGCTTCGTTTATCGCACCGATGAGGAGTTACTTACGGCCCTGTACCGTATAGCCAGTTCCCCAACGTTACGTTGTGAGCTGGGCGAGAAAGGGTATCAGGCATTTATACGATGGTGGTCTAAGGAGGCCCATCTGGAACTTTATTTTGATTTCCTTCAAAAGGCCGCCATTAAAAAATTTGGGTATGTACCCTGGGAAAGTAATGAAAGAACACGAACTTAATATCCTGATGTACCACTCCATCTCAGAAGGATCTGGTCCTACCTGTATTTCCCCCCATATCTTTAAGGAACAACTGGCAATACTTGCAGATTGCGGTTATCAGGTCATTTCCTTGTCCGACTTTGTCACCTGGAAGGGTGGGAAACGAGAACTTACCGGACGCTCCGTGGTCATTACCTTTGATGACGGCTTCAAGGATTTTGCCACGACCGCTTTTCCAGAACTTCAAGCCCGGGGATGGACGGCGACGGTCTTCTTACCTGCCGGTAAAATCGGAGGTGTTGATGATTGGGAATCCAACAGATCCGGATATCTATCGAGATCTCTCATGGATTGGAAAACCATTCAAGAACTGGCAGATCTGGGAGTGGACTTTGGAGCCCATGGAGTTAACCATACAGATCTTACAACCCTGGCCCCAGAAATTGCACGCCGGGAGATCGTAGAATCCAAACGTAGAATAGAAGAACATACCGGCCGCCCTGTTATCAGCTTTGCCCCACCGTATGGAAGAATCAATGCCTTTGTAAAATCAGAAATTCGTAAAGAATACCTCCTGGCCGTAGGAACTCAGCTGGATCGTGCCCGTCGTACCTCGGACCTTTATGACTTACCTCGAATCGAAATGTGGTATTTTCGGTATCTTCGTCCCTGGCGCACCTATCTTAAACAGGGGTCCAGTACCTACTTTACCCTGAAACAGATACTGCGTCAACTTCGAGCTCACGTGTTTCCCCCTTAAACAAAAGGAAGCTAAATTATGAAAACTCAAGTTCAAACCCTCACCAAACTCCAACGACTCCTCTCCCTCCACCTCTCCCAACCCCCTATCTCCCTCACCCTACTCACCCT